>JASHTR010000194.1 GCA_030040455.1 Terriglobia bacterium
CATGGTATGCGGGTAGAGGTTCAGCCCCGGGAAACAGGCGAAATTGGTGATCAGGAAAAACAAGACGGAGCCGCACACTGAAGCCGCACCAACCCGCCTCCAACTCACCTTGCCGCGCAGGGTCCATCCTACAACCCCGATCATCACAAATCCCAGCCACGTCCACGGGCTGAACCAGTGATAATCGCCGTGGTAGAGAAGCACATCCACAGCATAATCGCTTATCATCAGAGCCGCGAGTGGCACCAACAAAGCCTTTTTCTTGCTTCGGAAGGTTGCGCCGCTAAACAGAAACATTGCCCCCAGCGGCGTTACGTTCCACGGATGTGGAAGCAAGCGGAATAGAACCGCGCCCAGCACATAGAGATAAACGACCATCAACGCCTCCTCAGTGAGAAGCTGTAAAAAATTAGAATACTTTCATGTTGAGTCCGCTCGCTCCACTTCAGACGAAATACAGAGATTCTTCCGCTTCGCGGAGCTTGCCCTGAGTTCCTTCGCTTCGCTCAGGACCGTTCGAAGAGGAGCGAACGGGCTCAGCGTCAGAATGACAGTCCTTCTTGATTTTCTCTCGCCTTCTGAGCCATAAGTATAGCGGAAAAAAGCCTACCGGCCTAGCTCCTCGTCACTCGTCACTTTTCACTCATCACTGCCTTTCAGTATCCCCCGGGAACCATCCGATCAACCATCGGGTTGGCGTGGACGGATTTCGAAGCCGCCGCGGCCGCTTCCGCAACGCGTTTGAGCTCGTGATGGGCGCGGTTTGCGGCTTCCAGGTAGGCCCGGGCGGCTGCCTCCACCACGTTCTGGCTGGTCCACTTGCCCGTGAATTCACGCCCCTCGAAACGGGCGCGGATGGAGACTTCGGCTACGCCCAGAGTACCCTGGCCAATCGTATGCACAGAAAGATCTTGCACCGCGCCCGGAATGCCGGTAATCCGGTCGATGGCGCGGAAAGCGGCATCGCAAGGGCCGTCACCGGTGGCGGAGTCGTGGTAGACCTGGTTGTCTTTTACCAACTCCACGGTCGCGGTGGAGCAGCCTT
This sequence comes from Terriglobia bacterium, assembly GCA_030040455.1. Lineage (GTDB taxonomy): Bacteria > Acidobacteriota > Terriglobia > UBA7540 > UBA7540 > RH2-MAG17b. The sequence goes on from JASHTR010000194.1 coordinate 1,046, forward strand.
CGCTCGCGGCAACACTCTGGAAAAGTTTTAAGCCAAACGTCTCCGGCGCCTTCGCAAAACTTTCAGAAATCACAGCCAGCAGGTCTTCATCGTAAACCTGCTTCTTTCGATCCGCCAGTTTGCAAAAGGACTGGTAGGCCTGGTCCAGCTCGGCTTTGCTGAGTTGGTAACCCAGCTCCTCATAGCGCTTGGCCAGCGCATGACGGCCGGAATGCTTGCCCAGCACGATGTGGTTGGAAGGCATTCCCACCGTCTGCGGCTGCATGATCTCGTAAGTAATGGCATTCTTCAGGACGCCGTCCTGGTGGATGCCCGCCTCGTGCGCGAATGCGTTCAGGCCCACCACGGCTTTATTCCTCTGGACGGTTACACCCGTCACGCGAGCCAGCAACTGGCTTGAAGGATAAAGCTCTTCGGTGCGGATGGCCGTAAAACCCGGCAGCACGTCGCTGCGCACGCGCAGCGCCATCACAATTTCTTCCAGCGCGGCGTTGCCCGCCCGCTCGCCGATGCCGTTGATCGTACACTCCACCTGGCGCGCGCCGCCGCGGATGCCGGCCAGGGTATTGGCCACAGCCAGCCCGAGGTCGTCGTGCGTGTGCGTGCTGAGGGTGACGCGGTCCGAAGTCCGAATCCTGGCTTTGACGTCGGCAAACATCTGCTCATACTCGAATTCGAGACAATATCCCACCGTGTCCGGCAGGTTCAGCACCGTCGCGCCGGCCTCGACGGCCGCCTGGCAGCACTCAATGAGATAAGCGCGGTCCGTCCGTCCCGCATCCTCGGGGGAAAACTCCACGTCGCTACAAAGCGATTTAGCGTGGCCGACGGACTCGCTGATCTGTTTCAGGATTTCCTCGCGCGTTTTGCGGAGCTTATACTTCAAGTGAATGTCGGAAGTCGCCAGAAAAGTGTGGATGCGCGCCCGCGCGGCGGCCCTCAGCGCCTCCCCCGCGCGCTCAATATCTTGCGGGTGCGCGCGCGCCAAGGCGGCAATAATAGGGCGCCGAACCTCCGCGGCCACGGCCTGCACCGCGTCAAAGTCTCCCTGCGAAGCGATGGGAAAACCGGCTTCGAGGATGTCCACGCCGAGCCGGTCAAGCTGGCGGGCGATTTCCAGCTTCTCTTCCAGGTTCATGCTGCAGCCGGGAGACTGCTCGCCATCGCGCAGCGTCGTATCAAAAATGAAAACCTGCTCTGGCATTCTTTCCTCCACTATAGCGCCTCCGTCCGCACCTCAGACGCGCCCCTTCCCCCTCCATCCGGACTAAACACCAACACCCGCAGGGCAAAGCTTTAACATAATTGTTAAACCATATCTCTTACGAAAACAAGCGGGTTGCGGGTCTGACCTAGAGCCTGACTAGGGCTGGGAGGCCAACAGTTTTGCGCAACCTTATTTATTTATTCTTCCGCTGTGCATGTAGACTCAGAAGCTGTGGAAAATTCGAATATGTCACGTCGAGCTCTTCATTCATTCTGAGCGGCCGAAGGCGGTCCTGAACGGAGTGAAGGAAGAATCTCAGCATTCGCTTGATTTCTCAAATACAGGGATGCTTCGCTTTGCTCAGCATGACAATCGCTGTTGATTTTTTCACAACTTCCGGGGATCTCCGCAAGGCAGGCGGCAGAGCTACCCTTCAAATCAGCAGTTCAACAGCCGCGTTTTGACGTTCGCGCTATTAAAGTGTATACTTTGAAGTGTATACTTCGCTGTCATAATCAATGAAGAGGCATTATGGTTGTCACGGCTAAAGAACTTCGTCTGAACACTTCACAGGTCCTAAAAAAGGTCCAGCAGGTTGGTTCGATTACTATAACCTTCCGCGGTAAACCTGTTGCTAAGCTCCTTTCGACGAGCCCGGCAAAGAACAAGAAGCTGACCGACTACGCCGCCATAGGTATGTGGAAGGATCGCGAGGATATGAAAGATGTCGACGCTTGGGTTCGGAAAGTCAGGAAGCCTCGGTTCTTCCGTTGATCTTCGATACTGACATCGCGATTTGGATGCTCCGGAAGCATCCTGCAGCGCTGCGCTTCGCGGAGCGGTATGACCCTGCAGAGCGCTGTATTTCCGCAGTGTCTCACCTCGAGCTTCTTTATGGCTGCCGGAACAGGACAGAACTCAGAGATCTTGAAGAACTTTTTGCGGACTGGTTCACAGAGGTTGTTCCGCTAACTCCCCGCGTCACCGAATCCGCCCGAGAGTTGATGAAAGAATTCGTTCTGGCCCGACGTCCTGATATTGGCGATGTCTTGATTGCAGCGACAGCGCTCGACCGCAGCGAGACTTTAACGACTTGCAATCGCAAACACTTCGAATTTATTCCCGGACTGGAGATAGAAATCTTCCGGCCGTGAAGGACTGAAAGGAATATGATTCATGGGTGATCAGGAACTGATTCCTCCCACCAACCAGGTTCCCGTCAATATCGAAGACGAGATGCGGAACTCGTACCTGGATTATGCGATGAGCGTGATCATCGGGCGGGCGCTGCCGGACGTGCGCGACGGGTTGAAGCCCGTCCACCGTCGCATCCTCTACGCCATGTATAAGGAAGGCATCACTTCCGGCAAGCGTTACGTCAAGTGCGCGGGCGTGGTGGGCGAGGTCATCAAAAAATACCATCCGCACGGCGACGCCGCGGTATACGACACGTTAGTGCGCATGGCGCAGGACTTCAACATGCGCTATCCGCTGATTGACGGGCAGGGGAATTTCGGCTCCGTGGACGGCGATCCCCCGGCGGCTTACCGATATACGGAGTGCCGCCTGGCACGGTTGGCTGAGGAGCTGCTGGCGGACATCGAAAAGGAGACGGTAGATTTTGTCCCTAATTTCGACGAATCCACCGAAGAGCCGCTGGTGCTGCCTACGCGCGTCCCCAATCTTCTGGTCAACGGCTCCGACGGCATCGCTGTGGGCATGGCTACCAAAATTCCCCCGCACAATCTCTCGGAAATTATCAACGCTACCATTCTCCTGATCCAAAAACCGCAGACGACACTCGACGAGGTGCTGGCGCTCGTCCCCGGACCGGACTTCCCGACCGGCGCTTACCTCTACGGTAAGTCGGGCATTAAGGCCGCCTATGCCACGGGGCGCGGGCAGTTCACAATGCGCGCCAAAGCAGCCATCGAACGGCCGACCAAAGACAAGCAGCAGATCGTTGTCACCGAAATTCCCTTTCAGGTCAACAAGGCCAAGGTGATTGAGCGCATTGCGGCGCTTGTGCAGGACAAAAAGATTGAAGGCATCTCGGACGTCCGTGACGAATCCGACCGCGAGGGGATGCGCATTGTGGTGGAGCTGAAACGCGGCGAGCAGCCCGAAGTGATCCTGAACAACCTCTACAAGCACACGCAGCTCCAGGAAACTTTTGGCATGATCCTGCTGGCCATTGTCAACGGGCAGCCGCGCACGCTTTCGCTGACGGAGGCCATCCAGCTTTTCATCGATCACCGCGTCACGGTGGTGCGCCGTCGCACGGCTTACGACCTGAGCAAGGCGCAGGAGCGCGCCCACATCCTCGAAGGATTCCTGAAGGCGCTTCAGAATCTGGACGCCATCATTAAACTCATCCGGGCTTCCAAGAGCCCCAAGGAAGCGCGCGAAGGCCTGGTGGCGCAGTTCGAGTTCACCGAGCGCCAGGCGCAGGCCATCCTGGAATTGCAATTGCAACGGCTCACCGCTCTTGAGCGCGACAAGATTCAGGAAGAGTATGCGGAGCTGCAGAAGAAGATTGTTGAGTATCAGGAAATTCTGGGGAGCGAAAA
>JASHTR010000195.1 GCA_030040455.1 Terriglobia bacterium
TGTGGCGCGAATCATCTTTTGGCCCCAAGGGGTGCTCATGCTCACCGGCGCTATTTTGGGAGGCTACGGCGGGGCGCATTACGCGCAAAAGCTGAATCCCGCGCGCGTGCGAGGCTTCGTGGTGTTTGTGGGCGTGGTGGTGTCATTCATCTTCCTGTGGAAGTACCGGTAATCCGCAGGCTCCGTGGATGGCGCATCGGTAAAAGGCCAGTTGAGAATCCCCGTGGCGCAGCAGGCGGATTTTGCTGAGGGATGCGTAATTCTCCTCCAGCCGGCAGTGGCACGAGTGCTCCGCGATCACGAGCGAGGCGGCGGAAATGATCCCGGAGCGGCCAAACTCCCGCAGCGTGTGATGATACTCACGGATTTCCGCGTAAGGAGGGTCGAGAAAAATATAATCGAACCGCGCGCCTTGCCGTGCGAGCCGCTCGATTCCCGCCTCCACCTTCGCCGTGACGAGCTGAAATCCGGACTCAATGCCCAGCGTTTCCAGATTCCGGCGGATCGTCTCCGCGGCGGCTCGATGGCGCTCAAGAAAAACCACGCGCGCCGCGCCGCGGCTGAGGGCCTCGATTCCCACGGCGCCGCTTCCGGCATAGGCGTCGAGAAATTGCGCGCCGCGAATGCCTTCTCCCAGCACGTCAAAAAGCGTTTCCCGCATCCGGCCGGACGTGGGACGCAGTTGATCGCCCTTGAGCCCCTTCAGGCGCAACCCTCGATATTGGCCGGCGACAACGCGCATTGGAGAGTTGACTCATTGTTTCATTGAATCAATGATTCAATGAAACTTCTGCCTTCTGACTTCTACTTTTTCGTAGGACTCATTGTTTCATTGAATCCATGGTTCAATGAAGCGGTTCTCTTATCCCACTCGCGCCAGGCTATAGCGCTCGGGCCATCCGGCGCGGAGGGAGCGCGTAAAGGCGGCCAACTCTTCCGGGGATTCCGGATGGTCCACAAACGTGGAAGCCTCCTGCCGGGCCCATTCCAGGATTTCCTGGTCACGGAGCAAATTGGCGATACGGAACGCGGGGATGCCCCACTGCCGCGTGCCCAGGAATTCGCCCGGGCCGCGCAGCTTAAAGTCCATCTCCGCAATGCGAAAGCCGTCGCAGGTTTCAGCCATAACCCGCAGGCGCTCGTCCGCCACTTCGCTGCGCGGCTCGCCCGCCAGCAGCAGGCAATACGACTTCCCCGCGCCCCTCCCGATCCGCCCCCGCAACTGGTGGAGCTGCGCCAGGCCGAAGCGCTCCGCGTGCTCGACGAGCATCACGGTTGCGTTCGGCACGTCCACGCCCACTTCCACCACCGTGGTTGAAACCAGCACCTGGGTTTCACCCGCACGGAAGCTTCGCATCGCGGCTTCTTTCTCAGCGCCTGTGAGCCGCCCGTGCAGCAGACCCACGCGGAACTCAGGGAAAACATTTCGCGAAAAATGTTCGTACATTTGCACCGCCGGACGAAGGTCGAGCCGGGTGGACTCTTCGACGAGCGGATAAACTGCATAGGCCTGCTCGCCGTCCCGCACCTTGCGGCGGATAAATTCAAAAGCTTGCGCTCGGTCCCGCTCCGCGAAAACGCGCGTAGCCACGGGCGTGCGGTTGGGCGGCATCTCATCGATCACCGAGAAATCCAGATCGCCGTAGGCGGCCAGAGCGAACGTGCGCGGGATGGGGGTGGCCGTCATCACCAGAACGTGAGGCGCGCTCCCTTTCCGAATCAGCTCGTGGCGCTGCGCAACGCCGAAGCGATGCTGTTCATCCACAATCACCAGCGCCAGCCGGGCAAACTCCACGTCCGGCTCCAGCAGCGCGTGCGTGCCGACGACAAGGTTCAACGCTCCGCTGGCGAGGTCGTTCTTGAGTTGCTTTTTTTCACGGGTGGCACGGCCGCTCACGAGGAGGCCAACACGATAGGGAAGCGGGGCGAGAAGCTGCTTCGAGTAGAGGTAATGCTGCGTGGCGAGAATTTCGGTAGGCGCCATGATGGCCACCTGGCAACCGTTTTCAATGGCCAGCACCGCAGCTTCAAGCGCAACGATGGTCTTTCCCGATCCCACGTCTCCCTGAAGCAGGCGACCCATCGGCTGAGGTGAAGTCATGTCGCCTGCGATCTCCTTCAGGACGCGCTTTTGGGCGGTGGTCGGATGAAAGGGCAGAATCTGCTTGATGGCCTTGCGGACGCCCTCGGTAATCTTCAGCTGGATTCCCGGCAACCATTGGGTGTGCTTGCGCCGTAGCGCCATCGCCACCCCCACGTTGAAAAACTCTTCAAAGATCATTCGCGTCTGCGCGGGCGTGCGAAAACGCGCAAGCTGATCGAGCAACTGGACTTGGCAGGGAAAATGCGTCTCCCGCAGGGCAGTACGGCGCTCCATAAGCCTGTTTTTTCGTAGCACGGAAGCCGGCAGGCACTCGGGGATATGGCCATCCGCCGCGGGAAAAGCGTTCCAGATGATTCGCCGGAGCATCGCCGTCGAAACATTGCCAATCGCTTCATAGATGGGCGTGATGCGGCCGATTTCGAGCGAGCTTCCATTGCCCTCTCCCGAGTCAGGGAGGATTTCGTACCGTGGCTGGACCATCACGAGGTTCCCCGTCCCATAACGGTCCTGCTCCACTTTCCCGTAGAAAAATACCCGCTGGCCCTCCCGGAAAATTTTTTCCCGCTCAAGATAGGTGGCGTTGAACCATTTGCAGCGAATCATCCCTCCTGAAGTGGGTCCACTCGTATCCCGTCCCGCGAGGTCGTAAAGATAGACGCCTTTCCGGGTTCGGGTAAGGCCGCAATGGATCACCTTCACAAGGATGGTGACGGTTTGGCCGGGTAGAAGTTCGCGGACAGAAGCCAGGCGCGTTCGGTCCTCGTAGCGGAAGGGGGTGTAGTAAAGCAGATCGCCCACGGTGCGGATGGACCGCGCGGCAAGCGTCTGGGCCCTTTGGGGCCCGACCCCTTTCAGGTATTTCACCTCGTCATCGAGCGTCACTCTGGCCATGAGGGTGTCAGGCCAACAGTATAGCGCTGAATCCTGCTTCGGCTTCCTGCGTCACTTCGCTTCCTACGGGCCAGAGGCTCTGTGTGCGGGCGGCGATCTCCCTCTGGTTCCAGCCGAACTTCTCCTCCAGCACCTCTTCCACTTCAGATCGAATGGCCGGAGAGAAATAGAACGAGCATGTGCCGGCAACCGCCAGGTCCATTACCTCGCGCGGCACGCCGCCAAAAACAAGGGCGGAGACGATCACGTTCGTGTCCACCACGATCCGCATCATTTCGGCGTGCGTTTTGCACGTAGCCGCTTCTCCTGGCGGTGTTCGTGGACGAGGCGCTCAACATCACCTTCCCGGATGCCCAGCGCTGCCGCGCGGTCGCGGCCGTAAGCG
>JASHTR010000196.1 GCA_030040455.1 Terriglobia bacterium
TCACGGAGATGCACGCGGCGGAGAAGAATCGCCTGCACGCCGCGCAACTCTCGCCCGCACTGCCTCCCGCCGTCGTGCGTGATCTGCGGCGCAGCTCGCGGTGCTTGGAGCGAGCCGTCGACCGCCTCACGCGCCAGGCGGTCGAGGTCATCCGTCAGGATGCGGACCTCAACCTCCGCTATCCCCTCTTGCTCAGCACCTGCGGCATCGGCCCCACCAGCGCCGTCCAGATCCGGGCTCAACTGGCTGTGCTCGCGCCGGAACTGGATGTCCGCCAGTGGGTCGCGCAGGCCGGCCTCGACCCCCGCCAGCACACTTCCGGTGCCTCGGTCCACAAGCCCCCGCGCATCAGTAAAACCGGCAACCGGCATCTGCGCCGCGCCCTCTATATGCCGGCTCTGGTTGCCATCCGCCATGAACCTCATCTGCGTGCCTTTTACCAGCGCCTCTTGGCACGCGGCAAGGCCAAAATGCAGGCCCTCGTCGCCGTCATGCGTAAACTCCTTCATGCCCTCTTCGGCATGTTCAAACACCGCCAAACCTTTGACGGCTCGAAATTGTTTGCAAGCACCTTATCAGAGATTTCCACCACTGAGGCCGTTGCCCCATGCTAAAAGAAAAAGCCTCCTCAACCTTCAAAAGAAAAAAACTTGAATCTCAAGAGAGAATCTACCGACTTTGTTTCAGTCGTAGCGGTAGACTACTTTCCCGAACCGATCCCTGGCATTGAAGGTCCGGTCGAGAAACTCTGCCACCTGGCCGCTGGAGAAGACGGAATCCACTGCGACGTCCAAAGAGCCGGCGGTAAAGTCTTGCACGGCCCTCTGGAGATCGCTGGTGAGCCCGATGCAGTTGCCGATGATGTGGAGGTTCTTCATCATGATTGCAATAAGCGCGCCATCGTTCTTATATCCACGAAGCGGGGCTTTGCCGATCATTTCCAGGTACTGATCGTACATGCCGCAGGTCACATATTTTCCGCCCATCGCCATAACGCCCAGAACTCGCGGCAGGTGAAGGTCGAAGTAAGGATCAATGACGCCGTTGAATCCGTCCAGGCGCTTCGCCACCGGGCCAAGCGCAGGATGCTCGAGGAACCTGGGGCAGAGTGCATCTACAACAACAAGCTGCTCCACGCCCATCTGCTTGAGCTTGGGCTCGAACCGGTCCGAGGTGCTCGTCGCATACACGTTGACGCGGTGATTCTTGAGCGCATTGATGGCAAACAGCGATGTGTTCGATTTTGCGGAGGTCACGAGCACGTTGGCACCATCGGGCATCTGGAGCTTACGGATCATGCTGTAAGTGGTCTGGGCTCCGATACTGAAGGCCGCTGCGACATGATCCGGCATCGCTTCAGGCACTTTTAGAAGCTTGGCTTTATGAAAGATCTGGATTTCTCTGGAGGCGTGGTTGGTGGGTATGCCGGGCGCGGCGCCGTTACCATTCGAGCCCGGATAGTCGTTGTCGCCCATCACCCGGTCGCCAGGCGCGAACTCCGTGACCTTTGAGCCCACAGCAAGGACTTCCGCCACGAACTCGGAACCAACAACGTAGAACCCCTCTTCAACTCCGTTGAACACCATCGAGAAGATGCGGTTTTTGTCCCGGTAATTGAGCGAGAAGGCTCTAACCCGCACGAGCACGCGCGATTCATTGTCGGGCTGATCCGGGGCGAACTCCGGCTCGGGCGTTTCGACGATACCGCAGGCTACCGGAACATCGTCGAGAACGACGGTATCAACGCGCGCGCCTGGGGGAAGCATCTGCCTGGCCTTTTGGCCCAGAATGGCAATGTTTCTCACGCAGCCTCCTTCGGGACGGCCACCCCTTCGCTGCTTAAGCCAGCCGTGATGGATCCAGCCAACTGCCGCTTCGCCAAGTCAGCAAACATGCCCTCTTGATTGACCAGCTCCGTGAACGTGCCAACCTGCACCACTTTGCCCTGATGCATCACGACAATTTTATCGGCGTTGATTACCGTGCTCAGACGGTGCGCAATCACGACGCGAGTGGCCCGGAGACCCTCCAGGCTTCGGCTCACGGTGGCCTGCGTCGCGTTGTCCAGAGCGCTCGTGGCCTCATCAAAAAGCAGAATGCGCGGCTTGCTCACGATCGCGCGCGCGATCATCAGACGTTGTATCTGGCCGCCCGAGATTCCGCCGGTTTCACTGATGACCGTGTGCATGCCCATCGGCATCTGCCGGATATCCTCATCCATTCCGGCCATGCGTGCAGCTTCCCAGGCATCATCCATGGTCAACTGCTTCGAGCCGATAATATTGGAGAAGATATCGCCTCTGAACGGAAAGCTGTTTTGCAAGACCACTCCGATCTGGCGGCGCACGGACTGCGCATCGAGTCCCCGAAGATCTTTGGTATCGTAATAGATGCTGCCCTCTTCCGGGTTTTCAAAGCCCAACAGCAGCCGCAACAACGTCGACTTGCCGCTGCCCGAAGGGCCGACTACGGCCACAAGCTGGCCCGCCTCAATGAGGAAGCTGACGTCCTGCAAAACCAGTGGGCGGTCCGCCTGATACCGGAAGGCGACATGGCTCAACTCGATCCGGCCCGTCAATTCACCCGGATCGGCCTTGGTCACATCCACCTCGGGTGAAGTCTGCAGGATGGGCGTGGCTCGTTCGAAAAGTGGGACCAAGCCCATTACCTGAAGCGCCGCATTCGCCATCGTCATACTGGCGACAAACATCTGCCCGAAGGCGGCGTTGAACGCAAGGAAGTCGCCAGTGCTGATCGGCTTCGCCCATGCTTCCACGGTATAGAAAATGGCCATCAGGCCGGCAACCGCGAAGAAGGAGTGAAATACAGAGAACTGGTTGGACAGCTCACGATGACGCCGGGCGAGAATGCGCTGCCGGGAATAGCCCTTTGACCATTCTGCGAAGGCGCGGGTCTCAGTCCCGGAAACGCGCAACTTCGATATGCCGCTGACAAACTGGAACACGAGGCCGGATAGCCGGCCAGCGACCGTCGTCAGATCCCGCATCACTTTTAGCTGGGCCCGGCCAAGCAGCCACGTGGCTCCGACCGCGATGAACACGAGTCCGAGCGCGACGAGCGTCAGCTTCCAACTGTAATAAAGCATCAAGGCGAGATTGAAAAGCGAAAAAATTCCCGAAATCAGCGAATTGCTCACCGTCCCGGTGATCGCCGAGCGAATGGTATCGATGCCGTTGGCACGGTCCGAAAGATCGCCCGCGGAGTAATGCCGGAAGAAGGAGACGGGCAAGCTCAGGAGGCGGTCCCAGACGGCGGCTTGCAGGGCTGCGCCCATCTTGCCCTCCACGCGGAGGAGAGCCAGGCTGCGGGTCATATCAAACATCCCGATGCCAATGGCGCTGGCGAGCAGCAGTCCGGTTAGCTCGAAAAGCTGCGTCCGCTGCGCGCCGGGAATGATCGTATTGAAAATCATCCCTGTAAAAATCGGATTCAACAGGCTCAGCGCCCCCCCGGCGAGTCCGGTCAGCAAAACCATCAGAATTTCACCGCCGCAATGGCTGAGCCCAAATTCCAGCAGGTCGCGCGCGCCCAGTTTTTTGTTGGGAAATGGCCGGTAGAAGGTGTAGGCGAAGGGCTCGAGCGCCATCGAAATTTCCGAGTCCACCGGCTTTGAGGGGCCGCTATCCGACGGATCATGCATTTCGTAGCGGCGCTTGGAGTCCGGGATCAGGGCCACGGGCCGCTTGTTCGCTTGCACATAGCCAACCAGCGGCCCATGATCGTCTTTCCACCAGGTCCCGCGCAGAAGTACCCGGCGGATGCGGACGTTCGAAGCTCGCGCGATTTCGCGCAGCGGGTCCTCGCTGAGTTTATCCTGAGCGCTGGCAACCGGCCCGCGGATGTCAATGCCAACCGAGGAGCCTGCCATCTGGCAGGCGATCACGAGGTGATCCACGTCTCGCTCGCCCGGTGCGAAATCTCGCCGCCGGCCGGTGAGGACGATTGACAGGCGGGACAGGGAAGCGGACATGGACCGTCGGTCCGAGGCCTGCCGGTTCCTCAAACGCTCCTGCTCACGCCGCTCGGATTCCGCGTGCTGCTTCGCCAATACGGTCAGGAAAATATCGTGGAAAGAGCGCAGACCGGCCCATTGCGGGTCCAGGCGCTGAAAGTTGCGCGTGGTCTGGCACTCAAGAATGGAATCGCGGACGGCCTCAAGCCACGTCTGGGGTAATAGCGGGAAAAAGCGCTCCCCATTCACCGTGACCAGATTAGGGTCACCCAGGAATTTCGAGAACCCGCTCGAGTGCCGCACCCAGACGACCTGCCGGTCAGAGACCACGTTCATTCCGGGCGAGAGCGTAATGGCTTCGCCGGGCTCCGCGACGGCAAATGCTTTCGGCATCTTCCCGGGCGAGACAGCGTGGGAGAGCGAAAGGAGCCAGTCTTCGAGTAGCGTGGTGCCGGTCGGGTTCGGCTGGCCATCGGGAGTAAGTTCCTGCAGGTGTTTCAGCGTAATCTTAAGCAGTCGGGAACCGGGCTCCGCTACGGCCAGGAGCTTCGGCCGGGCTTCGTTCCCGTTTGCGTTCAGGCCGAAGATGGCTTGCCCGTGCGTAACCCGCAGCACATGCCGTCGCGGCCCCGCCAAGTCGCCGTTCTGCGGCTGCACGGCAAAAATGTCTACGGTCCCTGTTTCCACGAGCCACGCGGATTCAGCGTCGTCGATGACAAACGGTTTGTTGGCCTGG
>JASHTR010000197.1 GCA_030040455.1 Terriglobia bacterium
GCGGGAATGTAGCAGGCCAGCAGCGCGACGCCCGTGAGGAGCAACGAGACCGCAACGAAAGTGAGCGGGTCGATGGGCTTGACGCCGTAAAGCAAGCTGGACAAGAACCGAGTCAGCGCGAGCGCGCTGGCGATTCCGATGGCAACACCGACCGTCGCCAGCTTGAGCCCCTGGCGAAGTACTATCTTGAGAACGTCACTCTTCTGTGCCCCCAGCGCCATGCGAATGCCAATTTCATGCGTGCGGCGCGCGACCGAATGAGCCATAAGCCCATAAACACCTACCCCTGCCAGTGCCAACGCCGCCCCAGCAAAAGCTCCCGCGAGAAGCAGGATGAAGCGCCGCTCAGCTATCCACCCTCCCATGGCCTCCGCAAACGTCGAGGATTGCACGGGAATACTGGGATTTAGGTCATGGAAGATACGGCGTGCCGCAGGAACAACGGCGCCCGCAGGCAGCGTCGTGCGCAGAATAATCGCTGGCGAACTGTTGACGCCCAGGCCGCGCTGACGATAATCCACATAAATGATAGGCGTCGGCGGCTGATCCAGCCCCTCCGCACGAATGTCGCCAACGACTCCGACAATTGTGAGCGGCTTGATGATGCCGTCCATGTTGCTGAAGTCAACCACCTGCCCAACGGGGTTTTCGTGCGGCCACTTCTGGCGCGCCAGCGTCTGGCTGATCACCGCAACATTCGGCGCGTCGGTGCCATCCTGCGCGTTGAACAGCCGTCCGCGTATCAGCGGGATTCCCGCAGTAAGGAAAAACCCTTCACTTGCCACGGCATAATCCGCTTCGCCGGTCTGCTTGCGATTCAGAGCGAAACGTCCCCACTCCTGGATATTCGTCGGCGCCGGCTGTCCATTGAGAATTAAGAATAGCCCGTCGGGGAACCCCTCTGCGTCCGCTATGGGAAGCGCTCCAGTCACCCCAGCGGATACAACACCGGGAATCGTCCGCATCCGCGCCAGAACACCGTCAAGAAACTGAGTCTGTCGCGCGATAGCTGCCTGGCTTCGCTGAAAACTCAGTGCATCTTCTGTCAACGGAGGCGAAAACTTCACAATCAGCAGATTCTGTTCGCTGAATCCCGGGCTGACCGAAACCAATCGCAAAAAGCTTCGTCCCAAAAGTCCCGCGCCGACGAGCAACATCAGCGTTGCGGCAATCTCTCCGATCACGAGTACGCTGCGCGCTTTCTGGCTGCCACCGCTGTAACTCCGCGAGCCTGCGCTCAGCGCATCGTTCAGATCGACTCTGACGGCGCGCCACGCACCGAAAAGTCCCAGCCCCACCGCAACAATCAAGGTGGCGGCCAGCGTGAACAAAAGCACGGTTGCATTCATAGCGATGCCATGCTGGCGCGGCAAATTTGCAGGAAGGATCACCGGAAGCAAATTCGTGGTCCACAGCGCGAGGAAAGTTCCCAACACTCCTCCAGCCGAGGCCAGCGCCAGCGATTCGGCAAGCAATTGCTGCACGAGGCGCCCCCGTCCCGCGCCCAGCGCCGCGCGCACGGCCAATTCCTTTCGCCGTGCCGAGACGCGTGCCAGCAGCAATCCGGCCACGTTCGCGCACGCCACGAGAAATAACAGAAGGACTGCGGAAAAAAGTGTGAGCAGGGCTCCGCGAACATTTCCGACCATGGCATCCGCCAACGGAATCACCGCGGCGTCGGTTAGAAAATAGTCGGAAATCTCTTTTTTTCCATACTGCGCGTGAATTCGGCGCGCGATCGTGTCCAGGTCTGCGCGTGCTTGTTCGATAGTGACGCCCTCACGAAGGCGCCCAATGCCTTCTCCGTTGTGCGAGGTGCGGCTCATAGACCAGCCGTAACGCTCAGCCGCCACCCATGCCGATACGCCCGGAGGATAATCAAACCTCTGCGGCATCACCCCAACCACCGGATAAGCTGTTCCATTCATCGACAATCGGGCGTGCGACAGATCGTGCGCACCACCGAGGAATTGCCGCCAATAGCTGTAGCTTACGATCATCGCCGGCGGGCCGTGGACCACCTGTTCATCAGGCGCAAACGAGCGCCCCAGAAAGGGCTGCACTCCGAGGGCCTTAAAAAAATCCTTGGAAACGCTGGCGACATTCATACGCACAGGCTCGCTGCCGCCAGACACGGATCCCGGACCATAGCTGAACACCGCCAGGGCGCTCAGCGTGCGGTTTTGCGCCCGGAAATCCAGGAAGTTCGGATCGGCCAAATGGGCTCGATGACCGTTTGCCTCCTGTTCCCATACCGTCACGATTTGTCGCGGATTCGGATAAGGGAGCGGGCGCAGAAGTACCGCATCTACAACCGAAAAAATCGCCGTGGATGCGCCAATGCCCAACGCCAGAGTGATAGTCGCAACCGCCGTGAAGCCCGGGTTCCGGCGTAGTTGGCGGAGGCCGTAGCGGACATCTTGCAAGAAACTCTCGATGAAATTTACCCGGCGCATATCCCGGCACGCCTCTTTGATCTGCTCGACGCCACCTAACTCGCGCAGGGCGGCGTAGCGAGCTTCCTCCGGGGCCATTCCTTGCGCGACCTTTTCCTGGGTGAGATTTTCTAGATGAAAACGAAGTTCTTCGCTGAGCTCTCGCTCGACGCGACCCTCGCGAAAGAGCGATCGGAGGCGAAGCGGAAGTTTGTATGTCCAACGCATAGAAGCTATCAGCCGTCAGCGTTCAGCTTTCAGCAAACAACCGCGGTTGATGGCCGTTTGCTGAAAGCTGACCGCTGATCGCTGAACGCCGATCGCTTTTTCATGACATCTCCAGCACCAAGCCGATGGCGGTGGAGAGCCTGTGCCAGTTGGCCTCTTCCCGCTCCAGATACTTGCGCCCCGCCGCTGTCAACAAATAGAACTTCGCCCGGCGATTGTTCTCGGACTCACCCCACTTCGCCTTAATCCATCCGTTCTGCTCGAGCCGATGGAGAGCGGGGTAGAGCGCTCCTTGATGCACCTGGAGCACTTCCTTCGATACCTGCCGGATGCGCTGGGCAATGCCCCAGCCGTGCATCGGCTCAAGAGTCAGGGTCTTGAGGATCAGCAGGTCTAACGTGCCTTGGACTAAGTCGGTGGGCTTGCTCACGTTTATTCCTCTCAGTTATTGACAAGCAGGATCATACACCCACCCTTGTCAGTAATCAAGAGGAACTTTTAAAATGCCACCATGACCGGTCTTCGGAACTCCGGCCCGGAAGAGGGTGTGAAAAAATTAGAAGACAAGCAAAAAGCCTCACGCCAAGTCGCAAAGCCGAAAAACAAGTTGAAAGTCAAAGGTTAAAGGACTTCTCCTTATAAACTTTCGACTCTCGACTTTGAACTTTCAACTTGTCTTTGCGTCTTGGCGAGAGGATGTTAATTTTTTTACACCTTCCAACCCGCGGGTTCAGGAAGGCGCGCGCGACTCGATCCGAAACGTTTTTCGGCAACCGCCTTAACATTTGATATAATCGCGGCGGTTTGAGAGCCTGTGTAAAAGGCCCGGATTTGTGCTGTCACGGCGATGTCCCCGTTGCCGAAGTAATTGAAGTCTCGCGGCCCGTCATTCCGAGGCAGCGAAGCGGTCCTGAGCGCAGCGAAGGGGGAATCTCAAACGAGCACTCAGCATTCAGCCATCAGCTCGCAAACCTCAGGTTCTTTGTCGACCGCTGAAAGCTGATTGCTAAAAGCGGGATTCTTCGCTTTGTTCAGAATGACAGGCGAAGGGCTCAGAGATGACAGCGAACGGGCCCGGAATGACAGCGTTTAAGATCGTTTTTCTGTAGCCTGTTAAGGCGCCGCGACAGCATTTCAGATTTTCGCGAGGCCCGCAGACCAGCCTCCTATGCTATTTAAGACCTTCAGCGCCGCTGTTTTCGGCATTGACGCTTACCTGGTGGAAGTGGAAGTTGACATTTCGGCCGGGCAAGCGTACTTCACGACCGTAGGCTTGCCAGACGCCGCCGTCCGCGAGAGCCGGGAGCGGATCAAATCCGCCATCAAGAATTGCGGCCTGGAATTTCCCTTCCAAAACGTCACGGTAAACCTTGCTCCGGCAGACGTCAAAAAAGAAGGCTCGGGGTTTGACCTTGCCATCGCCCTCGGGATTCTTGGAACAACCGGCGTGTTGCTGAAAACGAGCCTGAAGGATTGTATCTTCCTGGGCGAGCTCTCGCTCGATGGTGGGTTGCGCCCCATCAAGGGCGCTCTCTCCATCGCCGCCATGGCGAGGCAGAAGGGCATTCGCAGTCTCGTGCTGCCGGCCGAGAACGCCCGCGAAGCCGCCGTCGTTCGGGACGTTGCGGTTTATGGCATGAAGTCGCTGCCCGAAGTGCTGGATTTTATTAATGAGACGCGCCCGTTCGTTCCTGCGCGCGCGAATGTGGCCGAAATGCTCGCCGAAACCGGGCAGTACCCGGTAGATTTCCACGACGTCAAAGGCCAGCTTCACGCCAAGCGTGCCATTGAGGCCGCCACGGCCGGCGGCCACAACATCCTCATGATCGGTCCGCCCGGGGCCGGGAAGACGATGCTGGCCAAGCGCATCCCGACCATCCTTCCTCCGTTAAACTTCGACGAAGCCATTCAAACCACCAAGATTCACAGCGTGGCAGGCGTGCTGGAGCCGGGCGTGGGCCTGATGGGCGCGCGACCTTTCCGTGCTCCTCATCACACCATATCAGACGCCGGATTGATTGGTGGCGGTGCCGTCCCGCGGCCGGGCGAAGTGAGCCTGGCTCACAATGGGCTTTTGTTTCTCGACGAGCTGCCCGAATTCCAGCGCAACGTGCTGGAAGCGCTCCGGCAGCCGCTCGAAGACGGCGCGGTGACGATTTCCCGCGCGGCGATGGCGCTCACTTTTCCCGCGCGCTTTATGCTGGCTGCCGCCATGAATCCATGCCCGTGCGGGTTTTTCAACGACCCGTCGCGCCAGTGCACCTGCACCCCTCCCATGATCCAGCGCTACATCTCAAAGATTTCCGGGCCGCTCCTCGATCGCATTGATATTCATATCGACATGCCGGCAGTGAAGTACCGGGAGCTGCGGGATGATTCGGGGGGCGAAAGCTCGGAGGCCATCCGCCAGCGGGTCGTCAAGGCACGCCAGAGGCAGTTTGCCCGCTACCAGGGCGAGAAGATTTATGCGAACGCGCAGATGAGCCCGCGCCAGATCCGGAAGTATTGCGCCATCTCGGCAGAGTGCGAGCAATTGCTTGAAAGCGCTGTGAACCGGCTCGGCCTGAGCGCTCGCGCGCACGACCGCATCCTGAAGGTGGCGCGCACGCTCGCGGACCTTGAAGGAGCAGAGTCGATCGGGTCGGCGCACATCTCGGAAGCCATCCAATACCGCTCGCTCGACCGTAATTACTGGGCGTGAGGCGATTGCAAGGCTCGCGGCTCGCCGCCAGTGGGGCAAGCAGCAAGCCGGCAGTGGGAACTCTGCTTATCGCAACTGATGCCGCGAACGCGGCATGGCTACGATCACCGAACGGAGGAAAGAGTTGACGTCTTCCGACGAGCTGAATACGGCCGCAACATCCGGCTCGAGGACAACGGCCACAGCGCCTCCGGCCATCTTTCCTGCAAACCGATTAGCCTTGGCTCGCCGGTAATCGAACCGATATTCCTCCCGCATTGCATCCCGCTCCCTTCGGCGCTTCTTACGGTCTGACATTCTCGTCTTTACGCTCAAGCCGAGTTGCCTTTCGGGAGCTGATGGTCCGAATTCTTGTTCCGCGATTTGTGAAGCAAACTAAAACCAGTCTTCGTTTCACTGAATGTCCAATGATAATCTCACGCGGCTCTTGTTCGGAGTGTTCCTCGTCTTCGAAAATACGAGCAAACGGGTCGGCGAAGACCGTCAGCGCTTCCTGAAAATTAACCCCATGGGATTCTTGATTGGACTTCGCCTTCCTCGGATCCCACTCAAACTCAACACCCATTCCGCGCTTATGATACCATGCGGGATGCGAAAGTCTGCTTGTTTTGATCTTTAGGGAAGATTGCTTACCCTGTGCGGTGGGAAAGCGGGAGAAGGAGCCGCACCCCGCAAGGCGTACTGCGAAGCCGCACGACGGAGTTGCTATTCCAGGAGGCAAGTGAGGCAGGCTTTGCTGTCCACTTCAGGCTTCGTCCTATCTTTTCTAATCCTCCGGATTATGTAATCATCAATAAACCATTGGATGAGGCGCCCGTTGTATTTATGCGGAGACCAGTCGAAATCGTTCTCAGTCTCATCATTATCGGCGCCACGCTGGCTTTCGGGGGCGTCCAGCCGTTTGTGTATTCAGTCGTTGAAATTGCGATCTTCGCGGTGTTTTTGACTCTTTTGCTGCACCAGGCGCGCCGGGGGAGCGTGCAGCTTCCTCTGCCCATCTGGCCGCTGTTTTTTGCCTTGCTGGTTGTTCTTCAGATCGTTCCGTTGCCCGCTGGACTTGTCACCCGCATCAGCCCGGCGCGATGGCTGCCCGCTAGCGTGCTGGCGATCGCACATCCGGGGTCTCTCGTGACCCTCAGCATGGATCCTCATGCCACCCTGTTGGGCCTCATGAAGTTTTTAGCCTATCTCGGCGCCTTTGTCCTGGCCGCCTACGTTTTCGATTCTCATCAACGGAAGAGCACCCTGGTGCGAACGCTCATTTTCCTCGGACTCTTCGAAGCGGCTTACGGCATTGTCCAATATACGACCGGCTGGCAGAAGATTTTCACCTTCAACAAGATATTCTACCGGGATACCGCGTCGGGCACGTTCATCAATCACAACCATTTCGCGGGCTTTATCGAGCTCACCTTCCCTTTTGTTCTTGCCGCCATGTTTTATTCGTTCCAAATCTGGACGGAGGGTCGGCGGCGCGGGCCGGCCCGCGTGGATCCCGCAACGGTCAGCTCCGCCGGCATTCAGACGTTTTTCTACGGATTTCTGCTGTTGATTGCCGTCGTCGCGGTGATTTTTTCCCGGTCGCGCGCCGGAATCCTGGCTACGGTTTTTACGATTGTGTTCATCAGCCTGCTGGCCCAGTTTAAGACCCGGCGGAAAGCCTGGATGCTGGGAATTTCCATCTTCCTTCTGGTGGCGGTCGGCTACGGGCTATGGATCGGCCTTAATCCCGTGCTCACCCGCTTTGAGGCGTTCAAAGGAGGCGTTCAATATCTGGAGGTAGAAGGCCGGTTATCCTTCTGGAAGGGCGCGCTGGGCATGATCCATCATTCTCCGGCGGTAGGGACTGGGCTCGGAACCTTCCGGTTTGCGTTTCCACACTATCAAACGTACATGGTGAACTATTACGTGACGCACGCTCACAACGACTACCTGGAGCTTACGACGGAGACGGGATTGATCGGCATCCTGCTTCTTTTCGTGCCGATTTTCGTTTTGCTCGTCAAAATGGTGCGGTCGTTTCTATCCGACACTCGCCGCTACCGTCCTTCCATCACGCTGGGCTGCATCGGCAGCACGGTGGCTCTGCTGCTTCATAGCGTTGCAGATTTTAATCTGCACATCCCTTCAAACGCTTTGGTCTTCGCTGTAGTTCTGGGGATCGGTTATAAGTCCGCCTGCCTCGAGCGTAAAGGCGAAACCGCCCCGGCCAAGCAGGCTTCTGACCACCCCGTGCTTTCCGGTCGCGTGCACCGCAAGCCGGGAGTTATCCAGTGAAAACCAGAATTTATGTTGCGGACACCCTTTCTTGAGCCGCCCAATGGTGGTATTTTGGAGGTTCTGCTGGCATCGGATTTCTAGTTTTGGGGCCATGCAAACTTCGCAAGCTGCGGTGGAGGAGTTTCGATGAAACGGAAGAACAAAAAACCGGGCAGGCCGGAAACTAACGGGTTCTCGCGCCGCGACTTTTTAAAGGGCGCGGGCGTTGCGGTATCCGGAGGCGTAATGGCGGGGGGAGCGGAAGCCCTGGCCGCGCCACCGGAGACCTCGTCGCACGTTGTGGGTCCGGGGGAAGTGCCGATGACGCTGCGTGTGAACGGCGAGACGAAGCATCTGAGCCTCGAGCCGCGGGTGACACTTCTTGACGCGCTGCGCGACCGCCTGGATATAACGGGAGCCAAGAAAGTGTGTGACCGCGCCACCTGCGGCGCCTGCACGATGCTGCTGGACGACCGGCCTGTTTATGGCTGCACGGTGCTGGCGATTGAAGCCCAGGGGCACGATGTAACGACGATCGAGCATTTCTCGCAAGGGGGCAAGCTGCACCCTGTGATGTCGGCGTTTGTTGAAAACGACGCGCAGCAGTGTGGCTTCTGCACGCCCGGCTTCGTGATGGCTT
>JASHTR010000198.1 GCA_030040455.1 Terriglobia bacterium
TACGCCGAAGATCCGGAAAATAACTTTTTCCCCTCGCCCGGCCGAATCAACGTCTTGCGCGCGCCGGCGGGACCCGGCGTGCGGGATGATAGCGGGGTTTTTGAAGGGTGGAACGTGCCGATGGAGTATGACCCGCTGCTCTCGAAGCTCATCACCTGGGGAGCCGACCGCGAGGAGTCCCTCTCGCGCATGAGGCGCGCGCTGGATGAATACGAGGTGGATGGGATCAAAACCAACATTTCATTTTTCCGACGCATGATGAATCACCCTGGCTTTATTAATGGTACGTTTGACACTGGCTTTATTGACCGCCTTCTGGCGGACGAGTGGATCCTCTCCGAGGCGCCCGCCGCCGATTCGCTGCTGCAGGCAACGCTTGGAGCAGCCCTCGCAGCCAGGCGTCGCGCGACCCTCGCGGATGCCACACCGAATTCCGCCGGGAGCGCATGGAAGCTCGCGGGACGGCACCGCCTGCTTGACCGGAGCGTCTAAATGAAATTTGAGGTCCTCATCGAAACCAGTGGCCACTCCTCGAACCACCTGCTGGAGCTCTCTTCTTTCCTCCTCCCCTCCACGAATCAGGGGGCGCTACAGTTTGTATTCGACGGGAAAGAGGAAGAGGCCGACTGGGCCGAAGTACGACCCGGCGTCTATTCGCTGATACAGGGCGGGAAGTCCATCGAAGTCCGCGCTTCGGCATCGGCGCACGCTCGGGGAGGCAACGGGCTCTACGAGATCACCGTGGGGCGATCCACTTTCCACGTCTCGCTTCGGGATTGGAGCCGGCGGCGCCGCTCAGCTCCCACCCCTGCCTTGGATGGGCCACGCGAGGTGTTGGCTCCGATGCCGGGCCGCGTGGTGAAGGTCCTGGCTGCCGAGAACACCGACGTTAAGACCGGCCAGGGGCTGCTGGTGATCGAAGCCATGAAGATGCACAACGAGCTGCGCGCGCCGAGGTCCGGCCGCGTCAGCAAGGTCTACGTTCAGGAGGGAGAAGGCGTTGAGTCGGGCGCCCGGCTGATGCTTTTGACAGGTTAACGAATTCGGCGTAATTTTCCTGCTTTGCGGCTGTCAAAGCGACGTGCCCGGCTGCTAATTGATCTTCGGCTTCTCAAAGGATGCCGCGTTACCACCGTTCTGAACGATCTCGCGGGCTAGGTTATTCACCACGTGGGCCTCGTCTCGCAGAGTTTCAACATAGGCGGCCTTGAGAAGCTCTTCCTTTTCGTCCATCAAGGTTTTACGGATGCTGCTTTCGACCTGTGGGTTCGAAAGCGCGCGCTCACCGGCCTCAACCCGACCCAGCAGCTTGACGATCCGGAAGCCGGCGTGGTCTTGGAGAATGCCGGTGAATTGTCCGGGCTTGAGCTGGCTGATGGCGCGTTGGAGGACCGGGTCTGCATCGAAAGAGGTCGCCGGAATAAAACCCATATCGCCTCCTCCTTGAGCGGTTCTCGGGTCCTCGGAATATTCCTCAGCAAGCCTGGCGAAGTCGTCCCCGGAACGCAGCTTGGCGTAAAGGGCGCGGATTTTCTGTTCTGCTTGTTTCTCATTGCGGGCATCATCGTTCATCAGATTTTGGATCTGCGGGTCAGGAAGCGGTGTTACGAGAATCTGCGCCAAATGATATTCCGTCTGGGGCACGGTGAAAATTGCCTTATTTTGAGCGTAATAGGCGGCAATTTCCGGCTGGGACACGGTAACGCGCGCGTCAATTTCCCTTTGAACGAGCTTCTCGATGATCAGGTTGTCCCGCACCTGGTTGCGAAATTCTGCAGGAGTAAGTCCCTGCTTTTGGAGCTCGGCGCTGAAATCCGGCCCCGCGTAAGGGCTCCGAATTCGCGCGATGCGCTCATCCACCTCGGGCTCGGAAACAGTAACCTCAACGCGTCGAGCGCGGTCGAGCAGGATTTGGTGGTCGATCAGCTCGTTTAAAAGATTCAGTTTGAAGGAAAGGGTTTGCTCCGGCTTCCCCGTATCAGGGAGCATCGCCATGCGGCGCCGGTAGAGAGCCTCGACCTGATTGCGGTAGATGGGAACCCCATCGACTTTGGCCCAGACCTCTCTCTCTCGATTCTGGCGCACGCGCGCGCAGGAAAGTGAAAAAGCCGCGACCGCTCCGAGAAGGAGCCACGGAAGGAGCCATTGGGGTAAATTCTCCGGACGATTGCCCACAGAGAGAATTTTAACCCGCCTCCGGTTAAAATAGCAGTGCGCTGCCATGAACGAGCCCCAACGCGAGCACGACTTCCTGGCCAGAATTCCCTCGCCCTCAGTGCGACTCTGGGTTGGCCTCTGCGTCATCCTCTC
The DNA here is from genome assembly GCA_030040455.1 of Terriglobia bacterium. GTDB lineage: Bacteria > Acidobacteriota > Terriglobia > UBA7540 > UBA7540 > RH2-MAG17b. The sequence goes on from JASHTR010000198.1 coordinate 2,311, forward strand.
CATCTTCATCATTTTTGCCGTATACAGCATTCATCAGATTCGCTGGCTGGAGGACTTCCAAATCAACGTGGTTGAGAGGAACCGCAAGGCTTCCATCCAGCTTCTTCGCCTTCAGAACGACGCCAACCTGCTAGGCATCTCGCTGCGCGATATGACCTTGAAACAGGCGGAATTTCCCATTGAGGACTGGCAATCTGAGTTCTCCCGCCTCCACTTTGATATGACGAATGCTCTTGCGCTGGAGAGGCAATATTCCGGCCCTTCGGCCGCCGGCCCAACCACCGAAGCATTCGAGGACCAGATCCAGGGATTCTGGCAGACGGCGCAGC
>JASHTR010000199.1 GCA_030040455.1 Terriglobia bacterium
CGTAGGTTAGCAGGGCACCATAGAGGATCATGCCCATGATGATTGCCACCACGTAAACCTGGTCTCTCTCTTCGGTTTCGCCTTTGCGGGTGAGGCGGACGAGCCGCACGTTTGCCGACCGCAGCAAGCTGAGCGCGTCCTGAGTCGCGGCGTCATGACCTTTGAGGCGATGGGTGATGACGGCTTCAACGACGGCGTGGTTAAGCAAAGCGAGCGATGTGAGAGCGCCAGGATCGCGGACGAGAAATTCAGGACGCTCGCCCGAGAGAACTCCGCTCGGGATCCTGAGATACCCATCGATCCTATGATGCCGCGTCATGGAGGAGAATTCTTGCCGAGCCTGGGCGGGGTGAGGAGGAGTTTCGAGAACCTCGATCACCCGGAACGCCGGCAGGCCGCCGGGAAGTTTATCCTGGGCCAGCGATTTTTCAACTGCGGGGCCCATCCCTCCGGCTTCGTCCAGGATGGCGATCTTCTCGCTGCGCATGGGATGGTCTTGAGCGAACATGGCTTGGAAGATGATGAATCCGACGATCAAGGCGGGAATGGCAACCGTGGCGATCACAAAGCCTTTGGTTAAAACTCGCGTCTTGTATTCCCGCTTAATCACCAGCCAGATTTTGCCCATGTTTATTTGAAACCTTTTCAATAAAGATCTCGTTGAGAGAGGGTTCCACGAGCTCAAAGCGGTAGATTCTGACCCCGCGCTCCACCGCGCTTTTCAGGATTTCCTGGGGGTCGGCGTCCGGGCGAAGCCGGACCTCCACCATGCCACCGAAGTGGTTAGTCTTTTCAACCCACGCCGGCTGCTGGAGGAAACCGTCGTCACCCGAATACTCGATGCGAAGCGTATTCTTGCCATATTGCCGCTTAATGGACTGCAACTCGCCATCCAGAAGCTTCTGACCGCCGTCAATCAGGCAGATGGCGTCGCACATCATTTCCACCTGCTCCATGCGATGGGAGGAAAGGATGATGGTTGACCCGCGGGCGCGTAGACCCAGCATGATGTCCTTAATGACCGCCGCATTCACCGGGTCCAAGCCGGCAAAAGGCTCATCCAGAATCAAGAGTCGCGGCTCATGGAGAACCGAGGCAATGAACTGCACCTTCTGCTGCATTCCCTTGGAAAGATCCACAACTTTCTTGCCTTCCCACCCAGCGATCTCCAGGCGTTCCAGCCACGATCGCGCTCGCTTCCGCGCTTCGCTTTCGGAAATCCCTTTAAGACCGGCAAGAAAGACGAGCACGTCGAGCACCTTCATCCGCGGATAAAGTCCACGCTCTTCGGGGAGATAGCCAATCCAGTCCTGGACGCGATCCGTCAGCGGCTCGCCGAAGATGCGCAGGGAACCTTCGTCCGGGTCGATCATGCGCATGATCATCCGCAACGTGGTTGTTTTGCCCGCGCCGTTTGGACCCAGAAGCCCGAACAACGCTCCCGGCTTGATCCGCAGGGTGAGTTTGCTGACCGCCATCACCGAGTCAAACCGCTTGCTGACCCCTTCGGCGACCATCGCGTAAGCGAGAGCATGATCTTCCGTATTTTCGGAATAGTGGCTCACGTCATTTTGTGGCGCGCGCAAAGCGCGAGAATTACGCCAACCCTCACACTCTTCTAGCATCAAATCCAACATGCGCGCAACTGTGCAGTGTTCGGTTAATATAAAGGCAGCGATCTTTATCGGAGGGAGGTCAAAGCATGCGGAACGTGGTGATCATCGGGTCGGGCTGCGCGGGGCTGACGGCAGCGATCTATGCAGCGCGCGCGAATTTGTCGCCGCTGTTGATCCGGGGTCTCGAGGCCGGAGGACAGCTTAGCCTCACCACGCTGGTTGAAAACTATCCCGGTTTTCCCAAAGGCGTCCAGGGACCCGAGCTGATTGAACTGATGCAAAAGCAGGCGGCGGAATTTGGCACTGAGTTTATGGAAGGCGACGTGACCCGCGCCGACCTCTCGCTCCGCCCTTTCACGCTTGAGATCGGAGGAGAAAAGATTGTCACACGAACGCTGGTCATTGCCTCCGGGGCTTCAGCGAAGATGCTGGGCCTGGAGTCTGAAAAGCGGCTGTTGGGTCATGGAGTTTCCACGTGTGCTACATGCGACGGTTATTTCTTTCGAGGCCAGGAAGTGTCCGTGGTGGGTGGCGGCGACACCGCCGCGGAGGAAGCGCTGTTCCTCACCCGCTACGCCACCCGCGTCCATCTGATCCACCGGCGAGACCAGTTGCGCGCCTCCAAGATCATGGCGGACCGGCTCCTCCGTCACGAAAAGATCAACCCTATCTGGAACTCAGAGGTTGTCGAGGTGCACGATCCCGCCAAAGGCGAGGTGACGGGCATGAAGCTCAGGGACGTCAATACCGGGAAGGAAACCTTCCACCCCTCCCACGGACTCTTTATTGGCATCGGTCATTCCCCGAATACCGCCCTCTTTAAGGGTCAGCTCGAGATGAACGAAACCGGCTACCTCAAAACCAGGGACGGTTCAAAAACCAACGTCTCGGGGGTCTTTGCCGCTGGCGATGTCCAGGACCATATCTACCGGCAGGCGATCACTGCAGCAGGCTCCGGTTGCATGGCAGCAATAGATGCCGAACGGTTCCTGGAGGCGGAACATGGATCATGAAAAAGAACAACTCATCTATTTAGCGTAATGGTTGGCGTTGAGCTCAACGTAATTCTTCCACTTGTCGGGAAGGTCTTCGAGCGGGAAAATGGCGGTCACCGGACATACCGGGACACACGCTCCGCAGTCAATGCATTCCGCGGGATCAATATAAAGCTGCGTGAGATCCGCAAAACTCCCTTCATCTTTTCTGGGGTGAATACAATCCACGGGACACACATCCACGCAGGCGGTGTCTTTCGTGCCGATGCACGGCTCAGCAATCACGTAGGCCATTGTTCCTCCCGGGGGGCGATGTTTTAAGGTTTCTCAGCCCCAACAGCATCTCGTGTGGCGCGTCCAACACTGTCTTTAATCTTTACGTCTGCGGGAGCCTTGGAGTGCGGCAGCGTGCTGCCACTTTGCGCCGGCGAGCTGGCTCGCGGCGCTGTAAGGAATATCCAGCGGCCAGCAAGCTGGCCTTGCGCAAAGCGGCGGCAAGCCGCCGCACTCCAAAGGGCGCAGTCATAAGTAAAAGCACTTTCGACGCGCCACGCTAGCATATAATGGAAGCCTCAGTCCTGCGACGACTTAAGTCGTGCGGGGTGGCGGGCGTCAAACCCGATAGTATTTGGCTCAAACCGGGAGCGGCAATCTCATGAAGCGCGCACTTTTTATTGTTCCATTGACCATTTTTGTTTTACTGGCCGGGCTGCCGGCCCGAGGCCAGCAAAACTCAAATCCCATCGCGGAGGAGCTGAAAAGCCCCAATGCGGACGTCCGTGCCAAGGCGGCGCAGCAACTTGGCCAATCCGCGAATTCATCGGCCGTGCCGGCTCTCATTGCTGATTTGAATGACCCCAGCGCCAAGGTGAGGGAGCAGATCATTGTCGCCCTGGCCCATCTGCACACCGTGCCTGCGCTAAAAGGTCTTGTCACTGCAACCAAGGATACGGATCCGGACGTGCGGACGCTCGCAGTGCGGACATTGGTGGGGTGGTACACAGGGAACATTCCCACCTTGGGATTTAAGGGAATGTTTAAGAAAAGCTATCACAATGCGCTGAATTGGTTCCAAACCGATACCACGCGCGTCAGTCCCGCTGTCCAGGTTGATCCCACAGTCATCACGGCGCTGGTGGCGACGATGGAGGATTCACGCTCAATAGAAGCCGCGCGGGAATCCGCTTACGGCCTGGGCGTGTTGCTCGCTCACCCGGCTGTCCCTGCCCTCGTCAAGAGCGCGCATTCGCCGGACGCAGACCTGGCGACCAATGCCCTTGGCGCCCTTTCCAAGATCAAGGACGTCTCGGCGGGACCCCAATTGGTGGACTTGCTCGATTCGCCAAGCAAATCGGTGCAGCAAGCCGCTTGCATCACCGTGGGTATCCTGCGGACTAAGGCCGCCGTTCCAAAATTGCAACAGATTTACCAGGCGAATTCGAATAAGAACACCCGGCAGGCGGCGTTGGACGGGCTGGCTTTCATTGGTGATCCAACGTCGAACCCTGTTTTCATCAAAGCGCTCGGGAGCCAGGATAAAAATGAGCGGCAATACGCTGCCGAGGGCATCGCGCGCTCCCGCGACGCAGAGGCGTTGAACGACCTGCAGAAAAGGCTCGCAATTGAGAAGGACGGCGGGGTGAAGCTCGCCATCCAGTTCGCCCTCGCCTCCATCGGGCGACCTCAGAGCCTGAACAGCCTGGTTGACGCCCTCAGCTCCCGGACTCGCGGCGATGTTGCCGAGAGTTACCTTGTGGAGCTTGCCCGCCGAAAAAATCTGCTCACCGCACTCTATCCCTCCCTGAACAACGGTGACGCCTCTGTCCGCCGAAGACTCTGCGACGTGCTGATGTACTCCGGCGACTCCTCAAGCCTTCCCTACGTCGAGCGCCTCACCCACGACCACAACAGCGGCGTGGCTGCCGAAGCCTTGCGCGCCGCACAAGCCATCCGGGCGCGGCAAAACGCTGCTGCCTGAACGCCCAACCCTGCTATCCTGCGCTCTTCGCGAATCCAGGCCGGTGGATCGGTCCGTGGGGTTGAGCGATTCAATGCGGTGGCGTAGCGATCGTCGAAGGCCTCGATAATTTCCGATTTTTTCCTCAGAAAAATTCCTCAGAAAAATTTGACAGCCTTCGGATGCAATCAGTATACTGTCAAGTGCTTCAACGGAACCGACACCCTCGAAACTTTCTTGACAACGGCAAGCGCTACGCCCTAAGATGCTCCGTTGAGCCACGAACATCTTATCTGCACGGAATACAATTGCAACCTGCAAGGAATCAGACGGAGCAGTGGTTTAGGCCGCCGTGGGTTTAGCTGTTCCTGCTTCTGCTCGACAGAGGCAATGCGACCCTGGGAGGATGGCGAAAAGCCCTGTGCGAACGGCATAGGGGTGGTTTGGCGTCGCCATGAATCCAGCGGCCTCAACGGGCAGACGGCGGTATAAAGCCGCAACAACGCGGTTTCCATCATCCTGCTAGACTCCGCGAGCGCTGGTCACGCGCGAAGAGAACGGCAACCTCAACGAAAGCACTCTTATGGCCCAGATTTTTCATCACGCTGCCAATACCATCGCCAAGGCGACGATCATCGGCGTGATCCTTCTGATTTGCGCCATCTGCATTGTGGCCTGGGAAGTGAACAACAGTTATAACGTCTACCGGCATGAGCCGCTCGTACAGCCCGTTCCATTCAGCCACAAGCACCACGTGACCGACGATGGCATTGACTGCCGTTATTGCCACACTTCGGTCGAAACTTCGTCCTTCGCCGGCATCCCGCCCACTCATACGTGCATGAGCTGCCATTCCAAAATTTGGGTGAACAGCCCGATGCTGGCTCCCGTCCGGGAAAGCTACCAGACGGATACGTCGATTGACTGGGTGCGGCTGAACGAGCTGCCCGACTTCGTGTATTTCAACCACAGCATTCACATCGCGAAAGGCATTGGCTGCACCACGTGCCACGGGCCGATCGGCGACATGCCCATTACTTATCGCCAGAACACGCTCTACATGCGCTGGTGCATTAATTGCCACAAGCATCCTTGGAAATACATTCGTCCAAAGCAGTATGTTTTCAGTGTGACCTATAAAGCACCGCCGGACCAGGATGCGCTCGGACGGAAGCTCGTGGCCGCTTACCACGTAAAACCGGCGCTGGTTCTGACGAGCTGCTACACGTGTCACCGTTAAAGGATTGCCTGAAGAAGCGAGAGAATTCATGAGCGGGAATGAGCACAGCCAGAACGACCTGGTTTCCATCCGAAACAAGCTCGACGGCGAAGCGAGCGGGAAGTTTTGGCGGAGCCTGGGAGAGGTGGCCGGGACGGAGGATTACAAGCAGTTTGCGGCTAACGAATTCGCGCCGGGTTTGGGGCCGTCGCGGGGTGGCATTAACCGGCGGGATGCGCTCAAGCTGATGGGCGCGTCGGCGGCGCTTGCCGGACTTGCCGCGTGCACCAAAATGCCCTCCGAAAAAATCGTTCCCTACGTCAACGCGCCGGAGGGCGTTGTTCCAGGCAAGCCGTTGTTTTTTGCCAGCACCATGCCGTGGCAGGGAGTGGGGCAGGGCATTCTGGCGTGGAGCTTCATGGGGCGTCCCACCAAGGTGGAGGGCAATAACGACAATCCGGGCAGCCAAGGCAGAGCGAATATTTTCATGCAGGCTTCGGTGCTGGACCTTTACGATCCGGATCGCTCGCAGGTGCTGATGCACAACGGTTACGTCGGAAGCTGGAGCGACTTTCTAGTGGAAGTCGACGAGTTGCGCGCCGCGTACTTGAGGAATAAGGGTGAAGGCTTGCGTTTCCTCACCGGGACGATCACCTCACCGGCCTTGGGGGACCAACTCCAGGATCTACTGAAACAATTTCCACAGGCGCAATGGCATCAGTGGGAGGCGGTCCATCGGGATAACGTCCGTGAAGGCGCGCAGATGGCCTTCGGCCAATACGTCGAGACCCTCTACCGGTTTGACCAGGCGGAAGTGGTGGTCGCCTTAGATTCGGATTTTCTTTTTACACATCCGGCGAGCGTCCGCTATGCTCTCGATTTCGCCAACCAACGGCGCGTTGCCGGGTCCGACTCGACCATGAATCGCCTCTATGCTGTGGAATGCACGCCGACGGTTACGGGCGTGCAAGCCGAGCATCGGTTGCGGCTGAAGCGGAGCCAGGTTGAAGCGTTGGCGCGGATGCTGGCTGGAGCGCTGGAGGTTAAAGCCGCAGGCCTGGGACAACCCAACATTTCCGGTCTGCAGCCGGACTGGATTCCCACCCTGGCGCAGGATCTCCGGGCGCATCAAGGCGCGAGCATTATTATTGCCGGTGACTCACAACCGCCCGTCGTCCATGCGCTGGCGCACGCCATGAACGCGGCGCTCGGCAACGTCGGCAAGACGGTGGTCTACACCGAGTCGATAGAAGTTAATCCCACGAATCAAACCCAGTCGTTCCGCCAGCTCGTCGCAGATATGGACGCGGGGAAGGTCCAAACGCTCCTCATTCTGGCGAACAATCCGGCGTATACGGCGCCGGCGGACGTGCCATTTACCACCCAGCTTGCAAAAGTGCCGCAGCGCATCTATCTGGGACTCTATGAAGACGAGACCTCGATTTTATGTAACTGGCATGTGCCTGCGACCCATTATCTTGAGGCGTGGGGCGACCTTCGCACCTATGATGGCACTGTCTCGACCGCTCAGCCTCTGATCGCTCCTCTCTATGACGGCAAGTCGGCTTATGAGCTGCTGACGCTGTTTCAGGGCCTGCCGGGCCGCACCGGCCACACCGTGGTTCATGATTATTGGCAATCACAGAACAAGAAGCTCGCCCCTGCGGATTTTGAGGTGCAGTGGGAGACATGGCTCGAGAAGGGCGTGATGGACGGGACGGCGCTGCCCGTGAAGCCGGTGTCGCTCGGTAAAAATCTGAATTTGAGCGAAGCGTCGCCCGGGTCAAGCGATTCCGACCTGGAAGTTGTCTTTATCCCCGATCCCAGCATCTGGGACGGCACTTACACCAATAACGGCTGGCTCCAGGAGTTGCCCAAGCCGATCAGTAAGCTAACGTGGGATAACGCAGTAATGGTGAGTCCGGCCACGGCGGAGCGACTGAAGCACGCCGGGGCAGCAACAAAACCCGGGGAGATGGCGCTGGGCAATGGCAAGAGTGGGAAATGGTTCAACGTTGGAGCGACCAAGCACCTTACCAGCGAAGTGGTGGAACTGAATTTCCAAGGACGCAAAGTGGTGGGGCCGCTTTTGATCGTTCCAGGGCAGGCAGACGATTGCGTGGTCATCTCGCTCGGGTACGGCCGGCAGCGC
>JASHTR010000200.1 GCA_030040455.1 Terriglobia bacterium
TGGGTCATCGTGGTGATCTACGTGGTCGCAGCCCTGGGCATCGGGCTGTATTTCACCCGGCGCTCGAGCGGAGGGATTGAAAGCTATTTCGTGGGGGCGAGGTCCTTGCCCTGGTGGGCCATCGGGTTTTCCTCCGTCGCCACGTTTACTTCGGCCGGTTCATCTTCAGCCTTCACGATGCTGATCTATGCGGGCGGCTTACTGGGCAACTGGTGGTGGTGGATTCCCTGGATCGTCTGGATGCCGCTGGTTGCGGTGATCTGGTCAAAGTTCTGGAGAAGGTTGAAGATTATCACCACCGCGGAATTCGTCGAGGTGCGATACGGCGGGCGGGCGGCGGGTTTGTTCCGGGCGGTCTCGGCTTTGTATTTCAGTTTCGGATGGGCCGTGGTCCTCATGGCCTATGTCACCGGCTGGCTCACCAAATCGGTGGGACCCATCCTCGGCTGGCGGAACGGTTCCATCATCCTCTTTGCCGCCACTCTTACGCTGGCCTACACCATGCTGGGCGGCCTGCTCGGCGCCGCGTATTCGGAGGTCTTCCAGTTCGTCTTCTTCGTGGCGGCCAACGTCATTTTCATTCCCGTCCTCATCCACCGCCTCGGCGGTCTCGGGCGAATCTATGCGGGCGCGGAACGCCATGCGGGAGCGTCGTTTTTTCACGCTGTCCCGCCAGGCGGAGACTTCACCGGCATGACGATCTTTGCTCTCGTGCTTCAAGGGCTGTTTTTTGCCGCGGCTCCTGCCGGCGGAGGAGGGTTTACGGCGCAAAAATTCATGGCGGCGAAAAATGAATTCCATGCCCAGGTTGGCCAACTCTTCAACGCATTCCTCTCGCTCGTCGTGCGCGTGATTCCGTTTATCTTTCTCGGAATCATTGCGGCGAGCGTCTTCCCGCAAGGGTCCGTCGCGGGCGCGCTGGCATGGGGCCAACTGGTGAGGCGCTACGGATTTGCCGGGCTCACCGGCATTCTGGTGGCGGGCGAGTTCGCGTCCTATCAATCCGCTGTCAGCACGGAAATGAATTGGGGCGCGTCCTACCTTATCAACGATCTTTACAAAAGAATGATCAACAAGAATGCAAGCGACCGGCATTACGTCTGGGCTGGGCGGCTGGCAACTTTTTTTCTGCTTGCCATCGCGCTCCTGATCGGTGCGTATATGGTGAAAGGCATGATGGCCTGGTTTCTCTTTATCAATAGCGTCATGATCGCCTTTGTTCTGCCTCTTGCCTGGCTGCGGTTTTTCTGGTGGCGACTGAACGTTTGGGGCGAGATTGTAGCGCTGCTGGTCGGGCTGCCCTTCAGCTACGTCGTGTGGTTTCCGCTGGACTTTGCCCACAAACCCTTTTGGCAGGGATTCTTGCTCTTGTTTGGATCGGGCTGGCTGGTGATTGTCGTCGTCACGCTTTTGACTCCGGCGGAGAGCGCGGCGACCCTTGAAGAGTTCTATCGCCTTTGCCGGCCTCCGGGATTGTGGGGAAAGATCACCCGTGCGCTGCCGGCAGACGAGCGGGCAAGAATCCGTGAAGAACTACGCTCCGATATCTGGGAATCCGCGCTCGGAATCGCGTTTTGCACGGCTGCGGTGGCCGCCACCGCTTGCCTCTTTGGCCGTCACTGGGCCGCCAGCATTGCGTGGGCCGTGTGCGGTGTGGTGACGTTTATCCTTTTCATCCGGCGATGGACCCGGCGCGGCGTCTTCCAGGCGCTCTCCGAAGAGGCCCATTGACGACGAAGGGTACGAGAAAGGAGATTTTGGGGGATTCCGGCTATAATGACGGTATGCAAATCACGCTCGACTTACCGGAAGATGTTGCGCGGCACCTGAGTGTCCGGTGGCAGGATCTGCCGCGTGCCGCCCTTGAGAGTCTTGTGGCAGAGGCGTACCGGGCTGAGTTGTTGACTGCGGAGCAGGTCAGGCTCTTGCTTGGCTATTCGACTCGGATGCAGGTCGATGAATTCCTTAAGCAGCATGAGATTTACGACTATACGCTCGAAGATTTCGAGCAGGACCGCGAAACTCTTCGCCAACTCCGCCAGAGAGAGCAAGCGCGGGCTTGATGGTCGTTATCGCCGACACCACCCCCTCAACTATCTCGTTCTTATTGACGCTGTTGAAGTTTTGCCTCAGCTTTACGGGCGAGTGCTAATTCCTGCTGCAGTGGTTGAAGAACTGAAAAATCCCCAAGCGCCCGCGGTTGTAAGAGCATGGATCGCGCATCCTCGTGATTGGCTGGATGTACGGCCTGTTATCGCAGTCGATCCTGCGCTGGCGACAGCAAACTTGGGGGCTGGTGAGCGTGAAGCTATCAGCCTGGCACTTGCTGTAGGTGCAGACGTCATCATCATCGACGAGCGGGCGGGAAGGCGAGAGGCGATTCGGCGTCATCTCCGGGTGGCTGGGACTTTGGGCGTGTTAGATGAAGCTGCTGAGCGTGGCATTATAGATTTTTACGCCGTTCTCGACCGTCTGCGGCAAACAAGTTTCCGCATGTCGCAAGAAATTAGCCAAACATTCCCGCACCGTAATCAGAGAGGTCAGGAACCTTAACCGCGACAACCAACAGACAGACCCATAAGGTCAGGGAAGCACCGCAGGCAAAGATAAAACCGCTGTTTGCTGCGTCCCAAAGTAGAGGCTTATTTGCGCGTCTATGGCTTGACAGCCTTATCGAGTGCGGCATATAGTCCTTAATGATTTAGGAGACATTGTGGGATACCGCGCTCAAATCCTTTCGGGCACTCTCGGTCTCCTGATCCTCGAGGCAGGACCCGTCCGGAGGAATCGTAGGGAGCCTTTCTGATTTTGGATTTCCGACGGCTCGCTCCTTGTACGGGGCTTTGGTTATGCAGCAAAGGATGCAATTCTGGTCGATGCTTCGCACGTTTATAAATTTCATATTCCGCCGCCAGCAAGTGGAGCAGGAGATGGAAGAAGAGTTTCGGTCGCATCTGCGAAACCGGGCGGACGATCTCGAGAAATCAGGACTGCCGCGCGCCGAGGCGGAGCGGCAGGCGCGGATTGAGTTTGGGGGCTATCAACGCTACAGGGAAGAGTGCCGCGAGGTGCTGGGAACGCGGCTCCTTGGAGAATTGATCGCTGATCTGCGGTACGGCCTGCGTCAATTGCGCCGAAATCCCGGCTTCACGGCTGTTGCAATCATCACGCTGGCACTCGGCATTGGCGCGAATACCGCGATCTTCAGCGTCGTGAACGCAGTCTTGCTGCGCCCGCTGCCTTTCGGTCGCCCCGATCAGTTGGTGACGCTCTGGCAAAGGACGCCTAATGGAGGCATCAACCAATTTACGACGCCGAACTTCTTGGCCTGGAAAGATCAGAAGCTCGCCTTTCTGCGGATGGCTGCGGAGACCTTTGGGGATGTCACTTTAGGGAAGCAAGGAAAGTCCGAGAGAGCGGTCGGAGGAAGCGTTTCTGCAGATTTCTTTTCCGTTCTGGACACCAAACCCGTTTTGGGTCGCAGTTTTCTACCTTCGGAGGATCAGTCTGGCGGCAGGCGAGTGGTGGTGTTGAGTTACGGTCTTTGGCGGCGGCAGTATGCAGGCCGGCAGCACATGATCGGCCAAACGATAACGCTCGGCGGCGAGCCTTTCACGGTTATCGGGATCATGCCGCGCAGCTTTCGCGATCCCATTGACAAACGCATAGAGCTTTGGACTGCGCTCCGGATGAATTCCAGCTTCGAATCCACGCGGAACAATCGCGGTGTTCATTGGCTTTTTGTTATTGGCCGTCTGAAGGCGGGTAGAAGTCTCGAGCCTGCACGGGCGGCCGTGGACACGGTCGCCCGTCATCTCCGGGAAGAATATCCTCAAACGGACGTCGGTTTGGGCGTGATGATAACCTCGCTTAACGACTGGATTGTAGGGGCTGTTCGCCCTGCTCTGCTGATCCTGCTCGCGGCGGTAGGACTTGTCTTATTGATTGCTTGCGCCAACATCGCCAACTTACAGCTCGCTCGCGCCGCAGCGCGCAAAAGAGAGATGGCCGTCCGAACGGCCTTAGGGGCAGCACGAAAGCGCTTATTTCGCCAGTTGCTGACCGAGAGCGTCCTGCTTTCTTTGCTCGGCGGCGGACTTGGGCTTCTGGTTGCTTTTTGGGGGCTGGACCTTCTTCGATCCCTGAATCCAGGGAATATTCCACGCCTGAGCGCGGTGGGCATTGACACGCGGGTACTCGCATTTACCCTCATCCTCTCCATTCTGACTGGAATTATTTTCGGCCTCGTTCCTGCGCTCGGAGCTTCGAAGGCGGATTTGAACGAATCGCTTAAGGAGGGAGAAGGGCGTGCAACGGCAGGCTTGCGCGGCCAGCGCCTCCGCGGTCTGCTGGTGATTTCTGAAATCGCGCTCGCCGTGGTGCTACTCGTGGGAACCGGGCTCCTGATTAAAGGCTTCCGGTCGCTTCAGCAAGTCAGGTTTGGTTTCAATCCACATCATCTTCT
>JASHTR010000201.1 GCA_030040455.1 Terriglobia bacterium
CGCTTGTCGCCAAAGTAAAGGGTGAAGTCACCCTCTGCAGGCGCATACACGAACGTGGATAGGAAGTGGACCGCTTCAGGAAGGCCTCCATTAGGCAGGACAAAAAAATTGTCGGAGACTCCCAGATTGCCTGCCCATGTGCCTTGAACACCCCCAAAATCTCCGAACTTCTGCGAAAAGCTGTACGGCTCCCAGCGTAACGAGCGGCCTGCCTCCTCGTAGACCTGATCAAACGCCGGCGCCCCCTCCCTTACCTGCTCTTCCAAGCTCGCCGGTACTTGCCCTTCCTCAAACGGCCCAATATGCCACCAGTAGGGCCCGTAAGAATACCGCGCCAATGTCCAGCTACTATCATCAAACTCAGCTTCATGCCATCCCAGCGAGGTTCCCGATCCCGCTCCCTCCTCCCTGTACTTGAAGCTGCGAGCTTCGGCCCCAATGAATCCCTCCGACGGCGGATACCGGAAATCACCCCACCGGTTGTCCATCGTCGGCTGAATCTCACAGGAAAAGGAACCTTCAAGCCTGAGGGGCGAAGGCGCAGGATTGACGCTCCCTTCAGCTACAAACTCTCTGCTACCCTTCCGCAGCTTTATCCTCTTCTTCCCTCCCCATTCGTCAAGGCCGCGTATTCTCAACCCTTCCGCCGTTGGCTCAACTTCGCTGATTTCAGAGATGTTATCTTCCAAGACTTCAATACCGTCCGTGGCCGGGGCGAAGACCAGCACCGAGCCCTGATAAGGCGCCATCTCCAAGCGCACCTCCGTCCTTTCACCCCGCCGCTCCACTGCATATACTTTGCTCACCTCTCCCGTCACCGGGTCCCATGCCTCTAAATCACCGGTCGCTCTAAAGTTAACCTGAACCCTCCTCCGCTCTCCCTCCGTGTTAACGAGGAAATAGACATCGACCTCCCCGACCTTTTGGTGGGTATAGAATATGTTCCTTTCGTTCGAGACGATATCCGGCATGAAAGCTTCACGGATTAACTCCGGCACCCGCCCTTCGTCGGAGGGAACAAAAAAGGCTTGGCCTCCGTGCGCATTTTTTTGGGCGACCGTTATCACTACCGATTCTTCCGGGCCAACACCGAAAACTTCCTTAACCAGGGCCTCAATTCCCGGGTCTCCCCGCCCGTTTTCTGCCGATGCGCTCGGCAGGCGGCCAAAGGCGATCACCGTTCCCCCCGCAGCGTAGAAGTCCCTTACTTTTTGAAGCGTTGCGGTCCGCACCGTCGTCATGGGTGGTAAAACCAGGACTCGAAACTCGAGACCCGAAACCTTCAGGCTTCCTCCGCCTACCACAGACCTTTCCAAGGAGTGATGATCGATCACATCCAGGTCGATCGTGCTTTCGTATATCCGCTTCATCAGGCTCATTGTCGCGTCGGCAGATTCCTTGGCATACGGGGTAAAGGCGGGCAGGATTTCTTTACCCGTGAAGAAACCTGAGATTTTGCCGACGGTCCAATTTGCGTGAATAGTGGTAAGTGGATAGAGTAGCGCCACGTCAGCACAATGCGTGCCTTGGCTCATGACGGAGCTGAGCCGCTTGATGTAATTTGTGAAGTATTTGTAATACTGCCAGTACGGTTGGTAATAGTCGATGTCGGGAGGAACCCACTCGTACCACCCACCCATCAAAGTGTACAGACCCCCGTGCTGATTGAAAATGGACACTCCGCATGCGTAATTGGCATTTGTCCAGGCGAAGTTTTCTTCCTGGGTCATGCCCCAGCCGGATCCCCAGTAAGCGCACACAGCGACCTGCTTGGGCGGGTACAGGTGTGCGATTGAACTCGAAAGCTTGGTGTCAATCAAGTGCCTTTCGGGAATGCTTTCTTGACCTGGGTCTTCGTCTCCGGTGACATCAAACCAGCGCATATACCGGAAAAAATCGCCGTAATGAAAGGTCTGCCCTAGAAGGTCCTCCCTGCCCCACGTGGCGATGGTCACATACCGCATCCCATGGTCTCGCAGCCATTGTGCGATCGGTTTGTAGAAATTGCTCTCCAGCAGGGACGCCATCGTCCCGTAGTAGTCGCAGCGGATCTGGTCCGTTTTGGGACCAACGTCATGAAAGAGTCCCACCAGGTAAGGCGTAATGTTGTACCCTCGCTCCGATGCGATCTTCTCGATCAGGGAACGGGAGTACACGGCATTGCCCACGATGAGCTTCATCTCATCCGGACCGTACGCTACTAGAGTCTTTCCCACAAACTCCGAGATCCGCTTCTGGTATTCCCCCAAGAACAGTTGCAGCCACTTGTCAACCACCACTCGACTCAAATAGTCCAGATCATACGGCTGGCTGGCGACGACCGTCGCCAACCAACCTCCCTCCGATGCCCGCCATAGCAGCTTGTGGTTGCTGATGGCGTCACGAAGGTCTTGCTGGGAGGCATAATCCAGCCCCTCCCCCGACTGCTTATAAGCGGCAGCATGGAGGATCTCTTCCCCGACAGGGATATCGATCTCCACCATCTCACCAGCTTTCGATTCCTGCTGATGGATCACCAGTCGGCGTCCGACCAACTCGGGGTTCGTCTTTGCCTGCTGGCGCAAAATAACCTGAAAGTATTGATGGCTCGTCCAGTCTGAAATCCAACAGCGTAACCCGAGGTCCTTTTCGGTTTCCATGGTGAACTGAATGCACTTCCACCACCCCTCGGACCAGTAACCAGGGTCAGACTCCAAAGGCTCACCGTAGACGAAGCGGGGATAGAGCCAGGTTCCGGACACTCCTTTGTCCTTCAGTTCGTCCAACTCCCACCGCATCTTTTCCTCAGTGAGGTGCCCCGCTTCCCACCACCAGCAGTCAATCGGACCATAGTCGTCAGATAAACCCTGGAACCCAGCAAGTAATGCCCCCTTTGAAACATCAGGCATGGCCGTGTCCGCAGAAGCCAACCCTTGTGCCGGGGTGAGATTTCGAAGTGCCGTCAGGGTCGTTCCGGCAAGAACCGAGCCTTTCAGGAATTTGCGCCGTGAAAACCTGGGCTTCTTCAACGTAAATGCCCTCCGCCAAAAATTTAGAGAATGCCAGGAAATTTAAATTATCACTTTATCAGCCATTTCTCTGAAAACCTCGTTTAGCAGCGAGGTAATTGGTCAGAAACTCAGCCTCAGTGCGAACTGCATTATACGCTTGGGTTCTTCGGTAGTTATCTGGTCATATCCGGGGCTCCCGTACGTGTTACCCGGATCATCATAGTTGCCTTGGTTCAGCACATTAAAGATCTCCCACCGGAATTGCAATCCCAGCCGCTCGGTAACACGGAAGTTCCGAATAAGCGACATGTCCACGTCATGAAGGGGTGGGCCGATGATGATGCCGCGGCCTGCGTTACCAAATGTGCCAGGCTCAGGCGGTACAAAACAACTTGAATTAAACCATTCCGCCGTGGTTGGATTACTGGAGTTCCCATCACATACACGGTTCATCCGTTCATGGTAACGAGTTCCAACATTGGCCCAGTCCCCTGGCATATATGGCCCGAATATCGGGTTTCCACTCTGGAGTGTCACGATAGAATCCAACTGCCACCCTTTAGTCAGCGCACCCCCGACGCCTCTGAGTCTGGATGGAATCTGCCAGACTCCGCCGAAATCGAAAGCGTGCCTGACGTCGTAGCCGCACAGCCCATAGTCTGCCAGCAGATCATGCGCGTTCTGATTGTCGACGTCGGAGCTATCGGCGTTATACAGATTTAGGCAGCGGGAGAACGTATAGCCTGCGATTAAGCTATAGCCCCCCGAAAACGTCTTTTCCAGCTTCGATTGAAGCGCGTCATAATTCATGATGTTTGAAGGAGAAGTAGA
>JASHTR010000202.1 GCA_030040455.1 Terriglobia bacterium
GCCCAGGACGCTGCCGCGTAGCAAGCGAGACACACGCTCAGAAGGAGAGTCGACATGAGCCATGTAGCATGGAGGGACCAAACCCAGAACACGGCTAATGCCAGTCCCGCGCCCGCTATCAGTGCGCGAAAGAACGAACCTGAAACGCAGGGCCGCAAAGAAAAGGCCTTCATTTTCCAAGCGAACGTAAACAGAAACGCAGTGTCAAGAACTGTAGCAAACAGCTTGGCGATAGCAGCGCCGCTGATTCCCATAGGCCGCATGAGCAACCAGCAGCAGAGCACATACACGGGAAGAAGCGCGAGGTCTAGGATCGCCTTGAGATCCGGCCGGCCAAGCGCCTGCACGGATGAGAAAGGCACGTACGCAAGAGCGTTCAGGAAAAGCGTAGCAGCGGCGAGCTGGAGCACGACCGCACTATGACGCGCGAAGTCGGACCCTATCCATAGGGTCAGGACGTCCCGCGCAAAAAAGATAAAGATTGCGGTACACGGCGTCATCACCAGGAGTAAATACTTTAGCGAGCGCGAGGTCGCGTCTAAAACCTGGGCACCCCCTCTGCTGCCATGGTAGCTAAAATAGGGGAATAGGGTCGGAGCGATGCTGGCAGGAAAGATCAGGAGTTTACCAACCAGATCAAATGGCACGGAATAGTATGTGAGCATGCCCACAGACAACACCGAGGCGATCATAAATCGCTCGATGTTTCCAAAAATAGGCCCCGCAATGTTTGACACCATGACCCAGCCTCCAAATGAGGCCAGCGGACGCACTGCCTCCCTGGAAAAGCGAAGGTTGCTTCGAAGGTTAGGAATGGTGCGACAGCACAGCACCCAATACGAGCATGCCCCCAGCAGTCGAATAGCAACCAGAATGAGAACTATTCCAGGCACTTTTACGCCGAAACGAACCCCTATAGCCGCGAAGAGGAAGAAGCAGACGCCGCTAGGCACCCTGACGTAATTAATCAGGTCAAACCGCTGAATCGCTTGCAACACCCCGCGAAGCGCGTCCTTGCCGAGCACGATCGGCATCGAAGCGCACAGGAAAAAGAGCGATGTCTTGGCTTGTGCCTCAAATGCGGCTGGCATCTTGAAGAAGTGAGTGACGGCGATAGGCACAACCGCGGCGGCAACCGCGCCGCCGGCACACCCCAATAAGAGGAGGAGAGCAAGAGACGTCCAGATGATCTCCGGAACCTTATGGATTTTTTCAGGGCTCAAGTGCTCAGCAACCAGCTTGACCGTGGCGCGACCGAGGCCTAAATCGAAGATGCTGAAGTACCCCAAGACCATCAGAGCGACCGAGAGGATCCCGTATCCGTTTTCGCCTAAGCCCCTCACGATGTAAGGGATGGTGAAAACGGCGACGATCATGGGCAGAACCTGGCCCAACAAATTCAAGACGCTGTTTCGTGCCAGCAGCCTGGTTCGCTGCGTTTCCTGAACTGCCATAAGAGTTTACTCTTTTCGGGTTTCCCCGCCTCAGGCCCGTCTCAATTGAGTAGTTGGTTTAGCGGTGGTGAATGTGGGTCGGAATTACCATGGTTGAAAGGCAAGAACAACGATAACAATAGGCCAGAGCCGGAGGACAGCGTCCTCCGGCTCTGACCTATTGCCGAATCGCTAGCCCCCCTGCTTTAGCTGTGGTCTCCGAGGCTAAAATTAACTCTGCGAATTGGGATATTCAGTGGCGGCCATGAGTCATAGCACCCACTCACGCAGTCCCAGGGGCTACTGCACCGTGGCGGTCAAATCGGTGGGGGCCGCAGGAGCGTTGCCCGTAGGTTGGTAGGCTCCGATTGCCCACGGTCCTGTGCTTGGTCGGGCCACGCAGCCCACAGTTCCACAGGCACTGCCGACGCCAAATGTTGCAGGAGCCGAAGTGTCAAGCGGCGTCATCCCGAGGCTGGTCAGGTCGGTGCCTGCACTGATTGCGGCCGATCCAGTTTGGGGTGTATAGGCCGTGGTAAGGTCGGGGGCACCGGTTACGGAATTTGCGTCGTAGCCCGCAGCCTGCCATTCAGCATAGGTGTCCTGGGGCCCCGTACCTGCTCCGATGTTTGAGGAGAACCACTCCGTGCCGACCATCGAGTTGAAGAGATTGTAGTTCGAGGTGGTCACGTCCGCGCTGAATGAGTCATAGGTCCCGATTGCGTTGTCCCATTCGTAGAAAATGTTGTTCTCCAGCACGATGGGGCTGAGGCCCAAGATGATCGCGGCTGAGGCCGTGCCGTTGTTTGGTCCGATGAAAGTGTTGTTGTAAATATGCTGAGTTGGAGATTGTCCAAGCCACACCTCAGTTGCACCTGGAGGCGTCGTTACGAATAGGTTGTTAAAGATATTGCAGGTGAGGGTTCCCACGGTGGGAGGATTATTCGATCCGCACCACAGCATAGCCGTTCCGCCGCCCGCATCTCCAAAGTTTCCGTAAAAATAATTGCTGTAGACGTTGACCGCTGCAGCCGCGGTGCCCGAGCCCACGTAAATGAAGATGCCGTCCTGATGGTAGGTCGAGGATGGATTCTCCCAGTCCGTCCAGTTGGTAACGTAGTTCCCGTAGAATGAGAGGCCGGACACGGTGGTAGAGGAGTCGCCGCCAAAAATCATGCTCCAGTCATTATCGTCTGTCGTATTGTTGCTGATGGTGACGTTGCTCACCACGGAGCTATCTCCGGCAGCTTCGCCAAAGCCCATGCGAGCCTCGCCGAGGCTGTTGCCGGTAATGAGAAGGCTCGAGATCTTTCCAGTATCCACAATGATATCCCCGGAGTTTTGCCCATTGGTGTCTGTGCAATCCGACGACGCGCCGCAATTCACGTACATGGACTGGATGGAGAGATTCTCGACTGTGGTACCCGTGCTGTTTGCAATATAGACGCCCGTGGTCGGCTCCTGGTAGGCGCACGCTGAACCTGAGGGGCACGTCTCGCTCGGACTGCCACTTTCGGTGTTCTCAATTTCTCCGTTCGTCCCCCCGTTCACGGTGATGTAGTTATAGCCGTTGATGACGATAGCTCCTCCCGCAGAGCCGACCGTGCCGGGGAAATAGGGTGACTGGAGGACAGCGCCGCTTTGAAAAAGGATGGTAATGGGACTCCCGCTGGTACCGCTTCCGTGAACTGTGAGGCCGGAAGTGCCTGCTGCAAAGTTAAACGTGCCGCAGAGATTCACGGTGGTCCCAGGGCCAATCTTGCCGCTGCCGGTGCCCCAATTGGTTGCCGTGTTGAACTGCGCTGGCGTGAAGTTAGGCGCCGTTGAGGTACCCGCCGGGCAGCTTCCCGTTGCAGTCCCATTGGGAGTGACATAAACACTGGCGGCTTGCGACCACGCTACTGAGGGCTGCATACCGATAAAAACCCCAACCAGTACACTAAGTAAAAACCATCCTAGGACCGCACGGTTGCCCTGGGAACGTCCTCGCCTTCGCCAAGCACGAAGTGAACGGCCTCCGTCACCCGGCCTCCTGGGCATGATAGTTTCGATATTGGAGGGATGCTCCCTTTCCATGCCCCATGTAGAATAGCTTCCATCTATAATCCGTTGGCTCATATCGCAGTCTCAAGCTCCTTTTCGTCAACGTTGAAACCTTATTTTACCACAAAGTTAATATATGCGATATACCGAAAGGACCTTAACGTACTGCACCTGACAACACAAACCATAAACCGCCACTCCTTACTTTCCGGCACAAAACACCCTCAGAGCCGACAGATCACGAACCAGTTAGTGGTATAGAGTTGCGGCGCAGATGAGTCACCTCCCCTCACTCGCCAACCTGATTATACTTATCTTTTTGTGTTCTATTCTACAAATTTCGGATCAAATTCAAATTTTCCATTAAGTCGTTTGAATGCCTGAGGTTAGCATCCTGAAGCCCGCTGGGATCGGGCAGGAGAGAGCTTGTGAATTTGCGGTTGATTACCTTCAGAATCCGCATGGCGCTTTTGCCGTCCCACCGCCACGGAATCCCACCTAGAGACTTACGGCCAAGTTGGCGACTTACCGCCTCCCGAATGCCCCGCGCACTTACACCGGCAAGGGTGTTCGTGCCGACCGCAACCGTGACGGGCCGCTCCGTGTTCTCCCGCACCGTGACACAGGGAATCCCCAGGCATGTCGTTTCTTCCTGGATCCCGCCTGAGTCCGTGACCACAAGCTTAGCGTTCTTCATCAAGCACAGAAAATCTAGATACCCGAGCGGCTCGATGATACGAATAGTGCGTAGGCGGCACAACCGGTTTGAGCCGGTGGGTTCGGTAATGTATGCATCCGAACCAAAGTAATTCCCCAGGCCGAATTCCCTGATGCGGTTTCGGGTTCGCGGATGCGCCGGAAAGATGACTGGGCATTCCCTGACCAGATCCTCAAGGCCTTCCAGAATATTCAGAAAAGCGTCGCGGCAATCGACGTTGGCCGGGCGGTGAAGAGTGAGCAAAGCATAAGGCACAATCGACCGGCCGGAGCCGTTGTTGCACCCATCGCTGCAGAGTTCTAGAACATCGAGGATGGTGGACGCTTCTGCCTTCTCTTTGCAGGCGAGCAAAGAATCAATCATGGTATTTCCTACGAAGTGCACCTTTTCCGCGGGTACGCCTTCTTGGGCAAGGTTGCGAAGTCCGCTTTCCTCGGTCACAAAGAGCAAGTCCGAAAGCTGGTCAGTGAGGATGCGATTGATTTCTTCCGGCATGGCGCGATCAAATGACCTGAGACCAGCCTCCACGTGTGCGATGAGAGGCCGTCTGTCCCGGCCATCAAAAGAAATCTTGGCCGCAACCAGAGCGCAGGCCACGGTGGAATTCACGTCTCCCACCAGTACCAGCACATCCGGTTCTTCCCGAAGCAGAACCGGCTCAAACCTCCTTATGATCTCCGCAGTCTGGACGGCGTGTGATCCCGAACGGACGTCCAAGCAAACATCGGGCTTCGGGAGGCGCAGATCCGCAAAGAAGGAGTCAGACATGATTGCGTCATAGTGCTGGCCGGTATGTACGAGGACATGGCGAATGGGTGGCGGTACCGATTTTCTTTTGCTGTCTTGTCGTCCGGCTAACAGTCGTTGGTTGTGATCCCTGACTGCACCGATAATCGGAGCAACCTTCATAAAATTGGGGCGTGCTCCTACGACGCTCATTATCTTCATGATGAGGAAGCCGTCTTGCCGTTGCGTTAAGGGGTCGCGAGTCGCAAGTCACCGAAGCCGGCCTTAGGCTTGGCGTACCCGCTCTGTTACGCCTTAACGCCTGCCGTTTTGCGGCACCCCACGCTGGGGTGCCGTAAGGCTCTCAATATTCTCCACAATTTTCTGCAAGGCCGCCGTGGGGTCAATCTTAGGCTTATCTGGCCGAACCCGCCGATTTAATACGATTTTAGCACGGACGTCCTCAACGTTTTCCAGAAGCATAAGCCGACCACGATCTGCCAGGTACCGGTCGACAGCCCCAATTCTCCCGCGGAAGATGCTATAGACTGGGACCCCCAGCGCAGCGGCTTCGCGGTTCATAGTGCCTCCTCCGCTGATGACCAGGTCGGAATACCAGATCAGGTTTAAGCCGTCGACGGCTCGCTGCGGAACAATGATCTTCCCGGCGGAAAAGAGCTCCGGCCAGTTCTTCCGCACCGCCGCTTCCTGTTTGCCGTTGCGGGGCAGCAACACAATCTTGGCGAGAGGCGAGCGCCCGATGAAGCTCACAGTCTCGCTGAAAAGTTCGTCGCTCTCGGGGTTCCGATAGTGGGCCTCGCTAGCGGGCGGGCGAAGAGCCACCACCACACTGTCGCCATTCAGTCCTAGCTGAGCGCGGATCGAAGAATCCGGCCGGAACGAGGGGACGTACACGTCTTCCTTGATCCCTGGATACCGCAGAACCTGTTTCGGATCGAGATGGATGGCAGAACTTGGGATGATCTCGGGAACGATAACCCAGGTTGGACTTATGAAAAGGTGTTTTGCAAACTCGTAATCGAATATCGCCACGGAAGGGATTCGCGCGGCCACAGCCGCCAGCAACTGCGCCCGAGATCCATGGGAGAGAGCGAGGTCAGGTCTCTCCCTCAATACCGTCGGGAGAATCTGGAGAGTACGAACACATGTGCCGTATATTTTCAGGGCTGTGTGCTTTCCATAATGATGTCCAATTCTTCTGTACGAGAGGCCAAACAGGTCGGCTAGTTCGCATACCTGGAAGGCGTCTCGCGCCGTTAACATCACGGAGTGACCGCGCCGTTCCAGCTCCTTGATGACAGGGGCAAAGAAGGGAACGTGGGGGGAATTGTCCAGATCAATCCAGATGTTCATCATGAGCTGCGTCGCATGGGGCGGTGGTGCGCACTGAAAGCTGAACTTCCTTACTCATTCCTGTGAGGATCTCCGGCAAATGCCGTGAAGACCCACCTTGCAGACATGGCACCCTTTTCTCCCCGTAAGGCAGAGTGAATTCGAACGCGCTGCAAAATGGGATAAACACAATAGAGAGCGACCAGCGAGAAGCCCGATACCTCATCGCTAGCGCTAAGAATCACCCCATGGCGGCTAAAACT
>JASHTR010000203.1 GCA_030040455.1 Terriglobia bacterium
TCTCCAAGCAGCGGCAAGATTTTCGTGGAAGGCAACGATTTCAGCAACATGACGGATGCGGAGCGCACCCGCTTTCGCCGCCATAAGATCGGCTTTGTCTTCCAGCGCTTCAATTTGCTCCCCACGCTGACCGCAAAAGAAAACATCGCACTGGCCCAGCATATTCAGGGCAATGGCTTCAATCCCCACCGGTTCCAGATCGTCGCGGAGATGCTCGGAATCAAAGATCGGCTGGGCAGCCGGCCCTTTGCGCTTTCCGGGGGCGAGCAGCAGCGGGTAGCTATTGCGCGGGCGGTGATTTGTGAGCCGAAAATCCTGCTTGCGGACGAGCCCACGGGGAATCTGGATACGGAAAACTCCCAAGGGGTCCTGAATATGATGCGGACGCTGAACCGCTCCCTCCGCCAGACGATCCTTATGATTACGCACAACCTGGAGGCGGCGGCCGTAGCGGACCGCATTGTCCACATGCGGGACGGGCAGATCATTGAGGATTGATTCTTGCCCCGTTTGCGGTTATTTTCTTTAGCAGCTTGATGAGAAGCTCCTGATGTTATGTCATGCTGACCCGATTCGCCCTTCCATGGCCGAATCGCTCTGAGCGTAGTGAGGGGGGCTCACGGTAAACTCCGCGAAGCATCCCTCTACTTTCAGAACGCAGCAAATGTAGAGATTCTTCGCCGCCTTCGGCTGCTCAGAATGACGTGGTGAGCGAGTTTTTCGACAAGCTTTCACGAAGGCACTATGGCCGAGAGCACCGAGTTGCGCGACCATTCATTGCCGGGAACTCTCGCACCCGAAGGTGCAAGGTTCATCGGGCGCGCCTGGAGGGCGCTCAAGTTAGCGCTTTCCCGCTCTTTTTTTTGGTCCTATGAGCGCGGCTCCTGGCAATATGACATCATCTGCGCCGTCATTCTGGCATTTATCTTCCTTACGCCGGCTTCCTGGTTCCACGATCGTCCTACCCTCGGACTCACCAATCTTCGCCATAGCCAGGGCATCATTGAGATAGGCCATGCCAAAGATGGCTGGCACTATCTCGTTGACGCCCGGCTCGTTGCCCCCCTGGCTCCCCTGTCGCCAGAGGATGCCGTTCGGAAAATCCTTCTTCGCCGCCTCCATCATCCGGTTGAATTGAAGTCGGTCGACGCTCTGCGTGACCGGAACAACGTCGTTCTCGGCTATACTGTGGTCTTGTCGTATTGAAGGGGACGATGCGATAGCTGCGATGGTAGCGGCGGTTTGCGACCAGGCTTGTCTGAATTAAGCTCCAACTTCAAGGGCGCGACTCGCGGCTTTGCCACTTTCCTCGATGGGAGAGCAGGTGCAAAGCCCCTGAGGGGTGTTGTAACGGCGTCTCGCTCTCCTGCGTCGAAGTAAGAGTAGGATGATGAACGAACTGCTGGGTATTGGCAGGAAGAGGAAAGATGCGGCTTTCGGTTGGAGTTCGTTTCTGCTCGCCCCTCGCTCTGGTTCTCCTTATGTCCGTAATTCCCTGCCTCGCCCGCCCGTTGCGCGCGCAGGCAGGGAGAGGAGCTTTGAGCCGGTCCCAAGTCCTCTCGCACATGGACGATACGGCAAGGGGCATCAGGACGGTTTTCGCGAAGCTCACATACACCACGGTGACGGTGTTGGTTAACGACCGTTCCACGCAGGATGGAGCGCTTTATTTCCGCAAGGGGAAGAGGACCGAAGTTTTGGTGCGTTTTACCGATCCGGACCCCAAGGTGATTCTTTTCAAGAAAAGCCGGGCCGAGATCTACTACCCCAAGATCAACCAGATTCAGGAATATGACCTGGAGCGACGTCGGGATTTGCTTCAGCAGTTTCTGTTGCTTGGCTTCGGAACGGAATCCGCCGAGATCGAGGCATCCTATCACGTTCAGTATTTAGGAGAACAAAAGCTGGGAAACCTCACCACGCCCGTGATAGAGCTCACCCCCATTGCGAAAGATATTGCCAGCCAACTCAAAAAAGTCGACCTTTGGATCGACCCGGAATCATGGCTTCCCGTCCAGCAGCAATTTTTTGAGGCCAGCGGGGATTATCTCATTGCCCGGTACAGCGACGTAAAAACCAACCTGGCATTTGGCCGCTCGGTTTTCACCATCAAGCCCAAACCGGGCGCCGAGCGAGTGAAGATGAACTGAAAGCTCCTCCTTTATTTCCTTCAACTTAAAACCTTTATACCCCTTTCAGGACCTCAATTTCACCATTCGAAGTCCGGGAGTTGCGATCGGCGCTGAGAGAGCATAAAGTGGAGTGCACTCGGAGCCTCTCAGGTTAGCGCGCCGAGGGGCAGTTACGTCTCATGAACCGCGTCCAGGTCCGCCGTAAAATCCGCTTCTTTCGCCTTCGCGTCCGCGAGCTGCGGATGATCGCGCGAGGAATCATCTCCACGCGACATCCTATCGACGTCCATCTGATCCCCATCCGCCGGTGCAACCTCGCTTGCGCCTACTGCAATGAATATGACGACTTTTCGAAGCCCGTTCCGCTCGCCGAGCTGGAGGGGCGCGTTAATCATCTCGCGGATCTGGGAACTTCGATCATCACCATCAGCGGCGGAGAGCCTTTGCTGCACCCGGAGCTTGACGATCTCATCCGCGCCATCCGGCGCCGCGGCATGATCGCCGGCCTCATCACCAACGGCTATCTTCTGGTCGCGGAGCGCATCCGGCAGCTGAACCGCGCCGGCCTCGACCACCTTCAGATAAGCATCGACAACGTTCTACCCGACGACGTTTCGAAAAAGAGCCTCAAAGTGCTTGACCAGAAGCTTCGGTTGCTGGCTGAGCATGCTGAGTTCAGCGTGAACATCAATTCGGTTCTGGGAAGCTCTATTCGAAACCCGGAGGATGCTATTACGGTTGCGCGGCGCGCCCGGGCGTTAGGCTTCTCAACCACGGTTGGCATTATCCACGACCACTCCGGCCAGTTGATGCCTCTCAGCCCGCAGCAACAGCAGATTTTTGACGAAGCCATGGGCGCCGGGAAGCAATCCTATTCCCATTTCTATCAAGTCTTCCAGCGGAATATTTCGCGCGGGCGTGAAAATGCATGGCGCTGCCGCGCCGGAAGCCGTTATCTTTACGTCTGCGAGGACGGGTTGGTCCATTACTGCTCCCAGCAACGCGGCTATCCTGCTATACCGCTTGCCGAATACACTCGCGCCCACCTTGAGCACGAGTATCTGACGCAAAAGTCATGTGCTCCCCGTTGCACCGTCTCATGCGTCCAGGTGATCGGCATCTTTGATAATTGGCGCGATCCTCAGACTCGAAAAGCATTTGACCGGGCGTCGGCTCCCTTCGCGCCACTTGAGTCCCAACTCGCGGGAAAGAACTAGAGCATTTTCAATTTAAGTGTATACATTGTGTGCGATAATGTCTCTGCCGACAAAGGAGCGGCAGAGATGCAATCCTATTCGCAAGACTTGCGGGATCGGGTGCTATGGGCGCTGGATCGGGGAGAACGTCCGACGGCGATTGCCCGTCGGCTGGAAGTCAGTCGCGTGTGGATTTACCGGGTACGGGAGCGGC
>JASHTR010000204.1 GCA_030040455.1 Terriglobia bacterium
AGCGTTCAGCAGACGATTCAGGATGAAGAATGGTCTCACTTATACGCATCCCGGTCAGGGTAACCCGGATATCGTTGGTTACGCGGGGGCGGTTGACCCGCAGGTCAGCGTGGTTAGCGCCTGGGATAAGGAAGGACGTCTCTTAGGTTGTGTGGTCAATTTCACGTGCCACAACACGACCAATCCCGGTAACGGCCGAGAGGCCTCCGCTAATTGGGTCTATTACATGGAAAGAGTAATTCGAGGAGGGATGGGAAGGGAAGTGCCGGTAGTGTTTTTGCAAGGAGCGGCCGGCAATGTGACCCAAGTGGATAACCTGAGTCCTTATGCCTTCCCGCAGCACACTCCATGGGCCGAATTCGTTGGCGGGCGAGTGGGCGCTGAGGCGGTGAAAGTTCTCTTGACCATGGTGCCTGGGAGTTTGACTCCGCTGAATGCCGCCTCGAATGTCCTCCATATCCGACGGCGTGTCCCTAGTGCTGAGCACGTGCGGGAGGCCTACGAATTGTCTAAACAGGACCCTGAGGCGGTGGGTCGAACGAAGTGGATTTTCGCTAAGGAAACCGTCTTGCTGGATTACCTCGCGAAGAAGAATCCAACCGTGGCGGTCGAAGTGCAAGCCATTCAAATAGGGCCTGCGGTTTTTGTATCAAACCCTGCTGAACTGTTTTGCCAGGCGGGGTTGAAGATAAAGGCGAAAAGCCACTTCCCGCATACTTGCGTCGTCTCCTACGCTAATGGCGCGGCCGGTTATGTTCCCACCGAGGAAGCCTTTGGGCCGCATGGAGGGGGCTACGAAACACGGCTGACCAGTTACAGCAACCTGGAAGTAACAGCCAGCACGCAAATCGTGGAGGGGGGGCTTGATCTCGTCTCCAGGATGCACGCAGGAGCGATTCCAACGCCTCGAAGAGCTGCGCCCTTTAATCCTGAACCTGCGGGTATCGGGAGTCATCCATGGTCCTATGGGGACGTGCCGCCGGAGATTGACTGACAGTTGGCATTTCCATCCGGGACACCCGTGGTGGCAAGGGAAAGCACGGACTGTGAAATCGAGGTGACAATTTCGGCGACTACGCAGCGGTTGCACCTCAAATCGCAAGGTTAGATGCTCCATCTACGTTGCTACGCTATGAAGCGACGAGGGTTTTAATGACCGGGAGGTAATCTGACATGGGTAGAATGAGTCGACGCGCGTGGCTATTTGGAAATGCCATGGGGCTTGGGGGATTGTCTGCGGCGTTGGGAGGGAAATTTCAGACGTCTTCAAATGGAGGACCTTCCTCAGCGTCTTCGGGCGAGCCACCTGTATTTCCTTGGCCCCAATCAATTGAATTCGGGCCGCGTACTGTGCCTCTCTTTCACGCTGGCGAGCTCCGGGCTTCTGTCAATGTCGCGCAATCCACGGGTGGCAGCGGGCAGAGAGCAGGAGAAATGATTGCGGCTGAACTAAAACGGAGGACGGGCCACGAATTATCGATATCCCGGTCCGCGCGTGCTGGCAGTTTTCAGATTCGAATCGCACCGTTCGATCCTTCCGCGTCAGGAGAGGAAACGGAAGCAGAAGGAGGCTACCGGCTGCGGGTGACGCCGCAAGCAGCAGTGCTGGAAGGGAAGGGCGTGGGTCTTGCTTATGCCGCCGCAAGCTTCAATCAGCTTCTCCAAGGATGGAAGAATCCTTATCTGCGAGAGGTGGAGATCCGGGACTGGCCGCGATTTCAATGGCGAGGTGTATTTACCGAAGTTGAAGGAGTTTCGTGGATGGACCTTCAGGACTGGAAGGATTTTATTGATCTTGCAGCCCGGTTAAAGCTCAACGCGATTAACGTCGGTCTATACGGCTGCTGGCAGGACCGCCCCGCCACGGGTCACAACGCAGAGTTCTTTCTCTTTCCCTCTCAGCGCTATCCTCAGTTTAAAACGCCTGTCAAATTAACTTACTATTCGTTCAAAGAAAAGCGGCGAATCGAGATAGACGAGCTTCCGCCCATTTATCGCCAGGATTTTTTTGGGCAAGTCGTTGCCTATGGTAAGGACAGAGGAATTGAGGTCAGTCCTTATTTCACTTCTCTCAGCCACAATACTCTGATCCCCAGGCTGATGCCGGAGATTTCGATGAAGGACAGCCACTGCCGCCCCATTGGCTACGGCTTCTGTACGACGTGCCCAAAAACTTACGAAGTGTTATTCAACCTCTACGACGAGATCATCGACCGTTACGCCCAGCCTTATGGCATCACGACCTTCCATGTGGGCATGGATGAGACTGAACACGCGTGTCAGTGTCCTGAGTGCCAGGTTGCCTGGAATGGGGTGAGCGATTTTTACGTCAACCATCTCGTCAAAATCGTCCGCCGGCTTAAAGAGAAAGGGATGACTCGCGTTCTCATGTGGCACGACATGCTTCACCGCTTGGGATTAATAAACAACGACCTGGAAGCTCGATTCAGGACTGCCGGCATCGACGATGTAATTACAGTATGCTGGTGGTACTATAGCGCACCACAGCCGGCAGACGTCCTGGACGCCCGTTCATTTGGAAAGGCCTTCTTTCGCCCTAAAACAAATATCAAATACTGGGCAAGCCCCTCGGCGGGGTGGGATACATCGCGACCCCTGGGTGCTAGTCTCCACACCATGAACAATGCTCTTTTTGGCCTGCTGCAAGAGGGGGGAAATCGAGGGGCGAGCGGAACCCTTTCCTATTCAGAAGTCGACCCTCTTTTCTCCCAGGGATATATCAACCTTGCCCAGTATTCGTGGAACCTGAAACCAAGCCTCTCTCAGATCCACGAGCGGTTCGGGCGATGGCTTTATGGCCAAGAGAGTGACCGCGGGATTGAAGCGCTGCGTCTCTATGAAGATGCCTATGCGATTTACAATGCGTTGATTGGCGCGTTCTATGACGTGCACGGTCTGTCCACCTTCGGACGTGCCGCCGCGTCGATAGGTCTCGTTGCCTCGCGCGAGAGCAGCTTCCGCCATGCGATACAGAATCTGGACAATGCGGCGCAGTCTCTCCGGACGATTCACGATGGAGTCGAAGACCCTGAAAAAGCTCGAACCGTTGCAACCTACCTCGTTGAAGTACGCCGCCTGCGGACATTCATCGGCGCAGCCTTCGCAGTGCTCAAATGTACCGCTGCCTATGACCAGTTCCGCGACAAGTTGGACAGTGGGTCCCTCGAGGAATTCGGGCAAGCGGAAGAACAACTCCGTTCCGGCATTCAAGAACATGCTGCGGCATTAAGCGCGCTGGAAGAAACACGGTATCCCGCCAGCGTGATAAGGATTATGGTCTATGAGACTCGGGCTCACGAGAATATGGAAAAATTTGATCGGCTCTTTTCGGAGCTATTAACGAGAGCCCGCAATGGAGCCACCCAGTACCTTCCTGAGGTGGCAGTTTCAGCAAATGATTTTGTGGGGGCTAATTTGGGAATGGTCCTGCCGGAGGAAACCTGAAAGGCAGGGAATGCTGAACAGTGAAGAGGAAAGAGCTGCTGCCTTCGCATCGTCCTCTTTTTCTACTTGGCAGGTTGCTCTCCCGCTTCCACGGGCCATTACTCGATACGAATCAAGCGATATTGCCTCGCCAATGCTGATCGTTCACGCGAGGCGGGTGTAATTCCGTGACACACCGAATAACAACGAACAGGCTCCCCTTGAAGGTGCGTCGTCGCCAATTCCTGCAGGCAACGGCAGGAGCGGCTGCAAGTTGGGGAGTTTCATCCTCCGTCCTCGGTCAAGTTTGTCCGCCGAAAGCAGGTACGGTGCGCGACAGGTTATGGGTATTCTGTAATCCTCGTAATGCTGACTACAATATGGTGCGCAAACGGTCCGTGATGTCGCCGCTCGAGAGCGCGGTCTATCTCGGGGTGCCAAATATACTCATGGTCAATCAATATCCCGGGGAGCAAGAAAAGTATCCTTGTGGTCAAGAGGGATGGTTTCAGCCGTTCGAGCCGCCGCTTGAACAGTATGCCTTCCCCCTCAAGGTGCTGAAGCGAGTGGCGTGGTCCATTGTAGGCGCTGGTGGCATTACCAAAGAGTCAGAGAGAAAGCAAGTGTTGGAAATGGCTCTTCACACTCCGAATTTTGTCGGCGTGTATATGGACGATTTCTTTCGGAACAAGCCGGATATAAAGGTGGCGAGCCTGACCCTCGATGAACTTCGAGATCTTCAACGGCAGCTCAAAGGATCCACCAAAAAATTGGACCTGTATGTCACACTTTATACGAACCAGTTGGACAGCCCAATCGCTGATTACCTGAGCCTGATCGATGTGGTCACGCTTTGGACGTGGCATAGCGCCGATTTGGCAGACCTCGAAGGAAACTTAACTCAGCTCGAAAAATTAGCTCCGAAATCCCGCAAACTTTTAGGCTGCTATACAGCGGCGTATAACGGAAAGCGAACCCCGACGTGGACGGGCATGCCAGTGCGCGCCATGCAACGCCAATGTGAACTAGCCCTGCGGTTTCTCACCGACGGCCGAATCGAAGGGATCATCATCTACGGCTGTACCACCATGGACCTGGGATGGGAATCTGTGGATTGGACACGCGCATGGATTCAACAGGTCGGCGATAGGTCGGTGGCGGGTTAAAAAGCAGGAATGAATGGTTCTCGGCATATGGGTAAAGTGAAACGCGCTGTACAGGATTTTGACCCATCCAATCCGCAATCTGATTGAAACATTGGCGGGGAGGCTGGAGCGATGAGAACGGCAAATCGATGGGCGGTAATTTTGGCAGGGTTCCTTTGTTTAGTTTGTGGGGTTGAATCGCTGTGGGGGCAGATTACCGGAGGGATGTTGAATCCGGCCATGGACACTCCCGGTGAGCCGTTCTCCTACTTCCGCCACCCCACAAATGTCCTCGGGGTTCTCTACGATCCTGTCGCTTCGGAGGTGACGCCAGAGGGTTACATTTACACTGGCTTCGGAGAGCTAATGTTCTTTGTAGGCAATCCGCCGGAACCCGTGAATCAGCGGATCAAAACCCTCGATCAGGGCTATCTCCCCATCGTGCAATACAATTTCGAACAAAATGGAGTGCGATACAGCTTCTCAATGTTTGCGGCTGATCTGGGCGGTCGATTGCACGGCTTGCCGGTAAACTTCATTCGGGTCGGGCTTCAAAATGACGATGGCCATCAACGCACGGCATTTTTGAGTTCCGCCTTTCGCTTCCTCCCTCCGAACACCAAGCTGCACAGCCCGCCGGATTACCGCTTCCATCAACGGTTTGACCTGATTCCGAAGCGATACACGGAGGGACAAACGGTATTTAATCCTGGCTGGCGATACTCCTTTGAGCGCCACGCCTTGGTCCGCGATGGCCGCATGCTTTACCTGTTTCCATCGAGTCCGCCACCCGATGAGCGCACGATGACGCAGCGAGACAGCGGATTCCGCGTGCACCGCTATCTTTCGGGCCAGGTTGAAGGCGAACTGAATCCTGAACTCAGCCTCGAGCCAGAAACTCCTATGGGAATGGTGATGTATCGCATCCAACTCCAGCCTGGGCAAAGTGAGTCTCTTACCTTCAGGATGCCCATCGCCCCCATTCCCGAGTTTTCACCTGAGTCGGGTCGGCTCCAGCGCTCAGACTACGATCAAGAGTTCCAGAAGACGGTGTCATTCTGGACCAATCTTGTCGGGAATTCATCACCCCTACGTTTCCCGGAGCAGAAGGTACAGAATGTGTTGCTGGCCAACACAATTTATTCCTTGCTGGCAATCGACAAGGTGGGTGAGAACTATATTCCTAACGTCAACAAATTTCAGTATCACACATACTTCCCTACCGATACCTCTTTGATGAACGTCGCCCTGGATGACATGGGGCAGGAAAGCATCGCCGCCAAGGCTCTCTCATATGCCTTAAAGATACAATCTCCTGCCGGATCATTTGTGCTTGAACACGACTTGTGGGAATCATT
Organism: Terriglobia bacterium; assembly: GCA_030040455.1. Taxonomy (GTDB): domain Bacteria; phylum Acidobacteriota; class Terriglobia; order UBA7540; family UBA7540; genus RH2-MAG17b. The sequence continues at coordinate 5,948 of JASHTR010000204.1, forward strand.
TGGCCATGTGCTTTGGGCCTGGGGCCGCCACTACCGATTGACACAGGATAAACCATTTCTCCAACAGGTTTACCCCTCCGTCGTCGAAGCTATGGATTGGGAGATGAATGTAACCCATGCGGATTCTTTGGGTTTGATCCCGCCCGCAACGATCGATGACGATGCCCAACTCGCGGACTGCCACCAGACAGGCCAGGACATGTGGACTCTCGATGGGATAAGGAACGCGATTCGTATGGCACAAGCGATGGGAAGATCCGAAGATGCCGCCCGTTTCGAGACCGAATACCAGCGTTTCTGGAATGCCTTTGAGAAACAACTCGCGGCACAGACGGCAAAGACGGGAGGCTACATCCCCCCCTGTTTGGATCACACATTGAAGGGCAACGATTGGGACAACCTGCACACGCTCTACCCGGAGCCGCTCTTTGATCCCTTCGACCCTCGAGTGACGGCCACGATTCAGAAATCCAGAGCAACTTACCAGGAAGGAATCCTGCCTTATATATGGCCCCGCGCTATTGGCGAAAAAAACGGAACTTACATCTTCAGCGCCGCGAAGCAATTGCATTATTGGCACACTCCCGACAACTCCGAAAATCAGTTAGTGAGGGATGATCCGAAAGATCAGGAGTTAACCGTGGAGGACCTCTATGCCTTGCTGTTACACACATCCTCAACTCAAGCGACGCAAGAATTTGGGGCTTACCCCTGGAGCACGCGGGACTTTATGGATTGGAATCTTATGCCTGACGGCTCGACATCGGCAACGATCATCGAATTGATGCACAACATGCTGGTTCGAGAGTATAAAGATGAGTTGCACCTCTTCTCTGCCGTCTCCCCGGCATGGCTACAACCGGGTAAAAGCATCGTGATTAGAAACGAGCCTACAGTGTTTGGGCCCGTCAGTGCTGTTCTCAAAGTCACTCCGGGGGGCTGGACGTTGAACCTCTCGAATCATTTTTGGAAAGCGCCAGCGCGAGTGATTATCCCAGTGCCCTGGTTTTATGCGGTGGATCACGTGGAGGCGGATGGGCAGCCCGTCGGTGTCCGGAACGGTGAACTCGTGCTCTCATCCGAGACACGGGAAGTTCATGTGAATGGAAGGATCAGTCCAAGGACAGCAGCGATGAGTTTCGAGCGAACGGTTGAAGATTACAAGCGCGAATATAGGAGACGATACGAACAATTTCTGCAGACTGGCTTAGTGGAGCAATAGAATAGAGTGGATTGACTCCCGTGCTTTTCACTCGAGCGCATAGACCGTTCTTTGGACGTTGGCCAGACAGATTGCGCTGTTCTAACCACCCAAGTGGCTTGTTCCATATACCGACACCGATAAGCTCGGTCCAAGGCAGGCGGAGAGCGGAGGAATAAAAAATTGATGTCGCGAAGGTGTGAGGTAGATCGGAAGCTGATATGTGGCGGAATTTACAGAAAGCCTGTTCCCTCTAACGGGCATCGTACTTCTGCGTGTGGGGTAGGATGGGATCGGCCGGGCAGGGAATTTGGGAAAGATCGGGTTGCCGTCTCGATGAGCTTACTCGTCTTTTTCCTATTCTTTGCGTTTTTCACGCCTGGGTCCGCCTACGGATCGAGCGCGGTGAATTCTTATATCGCGAGCGTTTTTCAGTTGCTCGAGAGGCACCGGGTAGCGTTGCCACGCCTGACTGCTCCGGCGAATGCGACGGCGAACGCCCTCATCCGTGGGGGTGCGTTCTATCTAGGGGGCGATCAGGGCTGGGTTGCTGAGGGTAACGGCCGCGCGGGAGGCCTGATGATGGTTCGCCCGCTTTCAGCATCGAATCCTCCCGCCAAAGGCGATGTTGTCTGGCTGGCGTATTCAGCCGAAAGCTACGAACAGGAGGCAGAGAGAGCTAAGGAGCTGGAGGGTCGCGGTTGCCTGGTCATTGCCTTTGGCCCAAAGCTTGCGAGCGGCGCGCCACACTTCAGCCACTGGATCGACAGCTTTACACCCCCAACGGCTACCCCCGATTTTACACTGATGGGAAATATCATTTCTTTATGGACCTTAACGGCGGAAGTTACGGCCTCTGTATCCCGCCAGGGCAAAACACTCACGTTCTTTCAAAGCGACTCCGTCGAAGGCTCCAGGGTACGCAACAGCCTGTATGGATTTGTGCCGCCCCCAGGTGTATGGAAGTCAAAGGCTGAGAAGCGACGACTGGCCTTTCATACCGGTGTTCCCCAGATGGCGCCCGTCCGTCCGGGGGTGCTTTCGCGTGAGTACCTCGATGACATTCAAGAGATGCTCGAGAACGTTCAGGAATGGGAGCTTCCGAAGATCATCATGGTAGGGCAGGAGATGTCTCGACAAGCAGCGGAAGGCCACCCAGCGGCGATAATGCTGATCGGGCATATGATGCCTTTTGCCGTAGACCATCACAGTAGGCTTTTTCACTACCTCAACTTGCGTACAGAACGCAGCAATCTGCAGAGCCATCTGCAGCGGGGCGGATATTTTGTTTTTATCGGATATGTTGGAGTCTATCTCGATCTTTGGCGGGAGGTCCGGGGCGCAAGGGCGACTGCTGCCTGGATCGTCTCCACTCTTCCGACCGAGGTTCACTTCTCGCAGTGGGGAGACGTTGTTATTGACCAACACTGGCGCATAGGTGATTGCGCAGTTGAGGTGCCTGGATACGATATACGGATTTTGCCTCCCTCAGGGATCGCCCAGCTTTTCATTTACGAAACACTGCTCCGCGCGGCCGGATCCCATTGAGAGCTGCCTTTGGAGAAACACATATCAACACAAGTGACGGCGTTCCCTGTAGCGGCGTCTATGAGCGCCGAAACGGCGGTCGCAGACTGCCGCTAGAGCGTTTGTTTCATCATAATTTGCAGTACTCAGTAGGGTTTAAAAACCATGGTGAAAAGTCGAAAGCATGAGAGTTCCGATCTAAAAAAAATAACTGCTTACCCTTCTCCCTCAAGTGAGCATTCAATTCCAGGTGCCGCTCACGATTACTTCTCCATGTATTGCTACGCCTGGGATGCGCTCGACGAAGGCCCCGCTTCATTTGCCCGGTTAGCCCGAGAGGCTGGGCTCACGAACATCTCATTGGCCGCGAGCTACCACGGTGGCAAGGCACTGCTTCCCCACAACGCCAGGCACCACGTCTATTTTATCGAGGATGGAGCGGTATATTTCCGGCCTTCTCGCCGGTTCTTCGGAACCACGAAACTGAAGCCTCGGATCAGCCGCATAGCCGCCAACCGGGACATTTTCCGGGATGTCGTCGAAGCTTGCGGGAAGCGAGGGGTTGCAACAACGGCTTGGACTGTGGCCCTGCATAACACGTACTTGGGAACAACGTATCCCGAAGTGACGACGGAGAATGTGTTTGGCGATCGCTATTTGCATTCGCTTTGTCCATCTCAACCGCACGTTATGGCCTACCTGCTGGCATTGGCTGCAAATCTAGCCATGTATCCCATTGACGCAGTAGAAGTTGAGACGTTTGAGTTCATCCCGTTTCGGCACTACGCTTTCGTTGAAAAGGAAGGGATGGGGGTAACGCCGCTTGCCAGCCTCCTGCTTTCACTTTGTTTTTGCCCTGCGTGCTTGTCGGTTGCAAAGCGGTTCCACATCAATGCACTCGCTGTGCGCAAAGCGGTCAGCCGTTGGCTGAATCATTACTTCAACGGCGAAAATCGATCTTTAGGACCCATCGAATCCGGAATTTCCTCAATTCCTGGGCTTGGGGAATATCTAAATATGCGGTTCAACGTCTTGGCCGATCGGTTCAAGGACATAGCGGAACTGTTACATGATGAAAAAAAGAGGGTCATCTTCCTGGCTATCGGTCAGGAGCGTCGTCTTGACTACCCGACGGGAGTTGATCTCAAACTGATCGCGAAGAACTCAGATGCCATTGAAACCCTCTTCTACAATCGGCATCCGCAGGAAGCTGCTGGAACGGTTCGGGCAATCCACAAAGCAGCCGGCAGCAATGTAAACGTTTACTTTGCGGTTCGGCCTGGTCATCCCGATGCCGAAGACGCTGGCGGTGTCATTCGGATGACAAATAGCATCCTTAAGGGTGGAGGCAATGGCATTTCGTATTACAACTTCGGCCTCTTCGAAAAATTCCATGTGGATTGGATCCGTAGGGCTATCGGTCAGGCAAAAGACGGAAAAAATAAGCCGTTTCGTATGAGTGTCAAAGGAGATATGAGTCGGAAATACAAAGCGAGGGAGAATTTTGTAACTGCCAATGTCCTCCGGCCGGGCATTTAAAGTGCAGGAGGGGTGTGTCCTGCGCCGCAAAGTGCCGTCCCCGAGGATACATGAGGCCGTCTTGAGGGCAAATCGTCTTTGCCTCGGGTTTGCCCATACAAGCAATATGGCCGAGTTTCAGTAATCCCAGCGCCACCTTTGGAACATCATCCTTCGGCACGATGGGGTCAACGAGCAAGAACCATCGTGAGATTCAATTCGCATTCAAAGTTTATCTTTTAGGCAGGTGACGACTTATGGAAAAAAATGTCATGAATCCTGAAAAGTTTCATCCGGACCAGTTCGATCGAGGCGCAAAGTACGCCTTGTATTTTGAGTTGGGGCCGGCCGCAGCCGACATCCGTCTACCAGTATTGCTTGTCCGTGGAAGTCGGCCCGGAAAACGGCTGGTTGTAACGGCGGCCGTGCACGGCGATGAATACGAAGGAGTCCGAACGATTTTTGAAGTGTACCATGGACTTAATCCCACAGATATGAGCGGAGATTTCCTTTCCGTGCCCGTGTCAAACCCCCCTGCCTTCTGGAACGGTACTCGCACAAGCCCTCTCGATAAAGGCAACTTGGCGCGCGTTTTCCCCGGAAGTCTCAAATCAGGCCCTACTTCCGCGATTGCACACTATATGGGACCTTCGATTATTGCGCGTGCCGACCTGTACCTGGATTTGCATAGCGCTGGAATCCATTGGTTAATGCCGACGATGATTGGTTATGATGCCGGAGATGCGCGTTCCCGGAAAGCGGCGGAAGCCTTTGGCGCAAAGGTTCTTTGGGGGCATCCCGGAATGGCCGCAGGTCGGACGGTTACGTTTGCAGACCAACAGAATATCCCCTGGCTGTACACGGAGGCGCATGGTGCGGGCCGCATTGACCCTGAGGATCTGGCGACGTTCAAAGAAGGTGTATTCAATTTGATGCGTCATCTCGATATTTTACCGGGTACGATTCAAGCCAGGCCGGTCGAGTGCCATCTCTACGGGGACTTTGACATCGACAAAGGATTGGCCGCCACTCAGCGAGGGTTCATACTGACCGAGGTCAACCTGCTTCAACAAATTCACACTGGGGATACTCTAGGCCGGCTTTGTGACTTACTAGGGGAAATGATCGAGACTTATCGTGCTCCGGCTGACGGCGTCGTAGCGATGTTACGGGGGTTTCCCGTGGTCGAGCCCGGCGAACCCGTATTTGTCATTACCGGCTTGCTTCCTGATGACCCGCATCACGCATGAACGTAAGTTTCTGATAGCGTCTTTTG
>JASHTR010000205.1 GCA_030040455.1 Terriglobia bacterium
CAGGAGGCTGTGCTTGAGGAGGTCTACTACTTCCGTGTGAAGCCGGCCCAACGCTATGGCTTGATCTGGACTTATACTGCTCCCGAAGACCCGCAAGGATTCTCTACGGTGTTTGTGGTTGAAGACGGCGATACGGTTCTCCTGCCGAAAGGGTATCACCCGGTCGTCGCTTCGCCGGGCTACCAGCTCCACTATACCTGGGTATTAGCGGGTGAAGAACGCCGGTATGGAGCTTGGGCCGAAGACCCACGCCACTCCTGGCTAAAGAACGCATAGGGACGACCGGGGGTCAGCGTGCTTCTGCGCGGGTGGCTTTCCCTCCGTTCGGCCCCATCTGGAAACGACCACCTGTTCCCCATAGTTAAGGTGAAGTTTGAAAGGAGGGCTTGAGGTATGGAATGCGTTGCCCTAATCGGCCTGGGTGTAATGGGTAGCCGCATGGGAATGCGGCTTTTGAAAGTGGGTTTTCCGCTGGTAGTCTACAACCGCACCCGTGATCGCGCTTTGCCACTGGCACAGGCTGGAGCCCATCTTGCCGCATCACCCCGCGAGGCCACCGCGCGGGCAGACGTCGTCATCAGTATGGTGACGGATAACGCTGCCTCCAAGGCCGTTTGGCTGGGTGAAAACGGTGCTTTGGCAGGATCAAAAGGACAATCCGTACTGATCGAGTGCAGCACGCTCTCCCCAAGCTGGATCAGCGAATTGGCAGCAGCCGCCAGGCAACACGACTGTTCTCTTCTGGATGCCCCGGTGACTGGAAGCAGGACAGAAGTGGAGAAAGGAGAATTGTTATTTCTGGCGGGCGGCGACGAGGAGGTAGTCGAAAGGGCCCGGCCGGTCCTCATGGCTATGGCTCGCGACGTGGTACGCATTGGCCCATCGGGGAGCGGAGCTTTGATGAAGCTTATTAATAATTTCTTCGCGGGGGTGCAGATTGCCGTGCTGGCCGAGGCGCTTACACTGATCGAACGAACCGGTCTAGATAGAGAGAAGGCACTCAGCGTCCTTTTTGGTGGCGCGCTGGGCAGCCCGCTCACCAAAGCCATTGCACCACGGATGTTGAACAGAGATTACACTATCAATTTCGCACTCAGGTTAATGGAAAAGGATATGAGCTACGCTTTGGCGGAAGCAGGCGGCCATAGAGTTCTGCTTAAGACGGTTCGGGCAGCGCGCGAAGCCTTTCGGGTTGCTGTTGAAAGCGGTCTCGGCGATAAGGATTTTTCGGCAGTCATTGAGCCACTTCGTGCCGAATCCGCAAAGGTGCCGAGGGCGTAAAAAAATCCGAATAGGTAACGTTGCGTCCTCTGCTGTCATTCTGATGCTGAGCGAAGGCGCTATGAGTCTCTGGCTTGGCACAGCGCATGAAAAAGCCTGGATTTCCTGTTACTCGGGGAATAAAGCCGTGTGTCACCCATGAACCGCAACTTTCGTGCGCCTGCTTCCCGTGCAAAAACATCAAGGAAGCTCAAGTGGGCAGCAATCGGGGGCGCAAACGTCGTGGTTCGGTCCAAAATTGCCGAGCGCGAGCCTTTCCCGATTCTCGTCCAGGCGTTCCACGATGAGTTCCCGGATCATGCTCACGAAGGCGGGATGCAGGCCGACGGTAGCCGCCCGGACCATGTTGATGCCCAGTTTTCGAGAAAGGGAAAGAGCTTCGAAATCGAGGTCGTAAAGTACCTCGATGTGGTCGGAGAGAAAGCCGGCAGGAGCAATAACCAGGTCGGTCACACCGTCGCTCGTCGCCGTGGTGCGGAGATATTCCAGGATGTCCGGCCCAAGCCAAGGCTCGCCCGGCGGCCCGCTGCGGCTCTGGAAAACGAGGAGATCAGGCGCGCGCCCGAGCGCCAAAGAAACCAGGCGGCAGGTTTCCCTGAGCTGCGCCTCGTAGGAGCAGGCCCGGGCCATGGAGCAGGGAATACTGTGAGCAGTATAGACGAGCCGCGTCGCATTTCTTCTTGTCTCCGGGATTTTCATCATCGCCTCGCGAACGCGGTCAGCAATCGCCTGAACGAAAAGAGGGTGATTGTAAAAGACGCGCAGCTTGTCGATGCGTGGCGCGCCTTCGCCAATCTGAGCCCGGGCGCGAGCAATATCTTCCAGATACTGGCGGCAGCCCGAATACGAGCTATAGGCGGAGGTGACAAATGCCAGAGCGCTCTTGACGCCGTCCGCCTTCATCGTGCGGAGCGTATCCGCCAGCAACGGGTGCCAGTTGCGGTTCCCCCAGTAGATGGGCGGGCGAAGGCCATTTGTCTCGAGCTCGTTTGCAAGCGCGGCCTGCATCGCCCGGCTCTGATCGTTGATAGGACTTTTTCCGCCGAAGCGATCGTAATGCCTGGCAACCTCCATCATGCGCGCCCGTGGAACGTTTCTGCCTTCGAGAACTCTTTCGAGGAAGGGAACCACATCGTTTTTCTTTTCCGGCCCACCGAATGACACGAGAAGCACGGCATCGTAATTCATATTGAGAATTATGAATTATGAGTTACGAATTTTTCCACCGCTATGTTTTCGCTGCTCCAATAGGTTCTTCCGCCGGGACCACGGTAAGCGTGGCCGGGACCCTCTCATGAAGCATGGGCTCCGTTGCCTGGACCTGAGGCTCCTCATGAAAACGCCGCTGGATGGAAGCGCCAGCCAGCAAATTACTCAGCGCCAGCAGGCTCATACCTTGATGATGGGCCATCCAGGAGCGAACCACTTTGTAGGGTGCAGACGAGTTGTGGGCCCAGGTGTTATAGTCCACCGATTCATAAAACCCATACGCGCTGAGCCATCCCATGCGCGCCATGCGGCGAAGGTTCCTTATTGCCCCGGCCGGGTCAAAGCCGAGCGCCAAGAAGGTTGCATACGGCGCCACGACATTCGCGGTGCTTTCCGTGCTAAGGGCGAGCGCAGGAATTCCAAACGCCTGATACTGATAATGCTCCGCCTCGTCTCGAAGGCTATAGCCGGCCTCAGACACTCCCCAAGGCCTGTGCCCGCGACGGCCGAACCTCTGCTGGCAGCGAACGACGGCCCGTTGCGTCTGAGCCAGGATGGTTTCGGGATAGGAGCGCATCCAGAGCGCCGGCATCAGGTACTCGAACATTGTTCCGGACCACGAAAGGAGTACCCGCTCTCCCTCATATAGAGAGTGTCTCCTGCCCAGCCGGAACCAGCTTTCCTGCCGGATGTCGCCTTTGGCGATGGCAACAAACACAGCCGCGCGCGCCTCGGAAGCGAGAAGATCGTAACAGGCTTTTTCCACTCGACGAGCCGTTACATCGCAGCCAATCGCAAGCAGATTCCGGTGGGGATGATAGAGAAATCGAAAGTCCATCGCAGCGACGAGCGCGTCCGCGCCTCCTGCAAGGAGCGCGAGTGTGGCCATCAACGACTGAGCGTTGTCCCTGGAAGCCTGGATGCTTTTGAGAAGAGATTGCCCGCAGGGTTGAGTGTCCTGGCCGGCGCTCTTAATTTTCTCTTCGATCCCGGCAAGCATCTGAGGCAAGGCCGCGAGCGTGGCGTCATTCGGCCTGATTTCAAGTCCAAGGCTTCGGAATAAGGGCTGATGCTCCGGGAGCATCCAGGGGGCAAAACGGTCAGCTAGGCTTTTCAGGCTCGTGAGGCGTCGATGAAGCTCGGCGGCGCACCATTGTTTCTCGCGATGAGACTGCGCGTTGTCTCCCCGCACTTCCTGCTCTTCGATCTCTCGAACGTTTTGCTCCAAGTCGTGAAGGTGCGCGATCCATGACGCAGCGTCTTCACCCAGTGATTTGAAGCGCCGATCGAGCCGCTTGAGACTCGCCTTGAATCGAGCGCGGTCCTTGCGTGAGGATGGCGCGTGGTTCGCCAGCACTTCGAGAAGATTCAGGTGATGGCTGAACCCCTTCCAGAGCCCCTGTTGAAATAGTGGACGGCGAATCATCTCGAGGCATCCTTGTTTCAGCGTCCACAGACAGACGGCGAGGTTGCCGCTATCGACGGTAGAAACGAAGAGTGGCTTGATGGGCTCCAATTTTTCGATATGATTCCAATTGAAAAAGTGACCCTTATAGCGTGGGAGACGTTCGGCGGCGTCCATCGTGCGCCGGGTTTCTTCGGCAAACTCCTCAACGGTAAGATAGCCAAGGTCATACGCCGCGAGGCGGGCGTTCAGCAGTATCCCCAGGTTGGTGGGCGAGAGAGCCTTCGCAACCGAAAAGGGAGACTCCTGCACGTTATCGGGGATCAGCCAGTTTGTATTGTTGTTGCTCCATTCCCGGAAGAATCTCCACGTCCGAAGAGCCATGCTGCCGAGCAGCTTCATCTCTTCACGGGTGAATCCGCCCTCTCTCGACGCCACAGGGGTGTCCAACCACTGGCTGATGAGTCTGGAGCATAACCATGCTCCCAGAAATGGTAGCGCCACAGGCAGTGCCGCAGGCCGCGTGAAGGCCAGCGCGGCACCCAGAGCGAGAGAGAGCCACGGCGTCCACCGGAGGCACGCATCCGCCGGCGTCTTCATTTTGTTTTTCAGCTCCGCCTGTGCCGCCGTTTCCCATTCGAGCAGCCTCTTGTGAGTTACCGCCAGCCGCACCAGCGTGCGAAAGATGGCGTCCAAGGTGACCAAGGACTGGTGCAACAGGAACAACAGGTTGAACAAAACGCCGACCTGCTCGGTGACGAAACCCTGGGTAGCTTCACGAAGGCCACCGGCCCAGTTTGGGGAGCCCAGCGCCGTGGCAATGGCAAGAAAGAACTGGAAGTAGCAAGGGACGAGCAGCAGAATTAATGCCGCCACGGTCCAATAAAGCGCGCCGCCGGGAAGGAAAAACCAGCCTCCCAGAAGGAGCGCCAGTGTGGCGGCTTCAATCAGGCTGCGGCGCAGGTTATCCAGAATTTTCCAGCGCGAGATGAAAGGCAAAGGGTTCAGTGCCGGTTTTCCCGAGTAGTCCGGAACGTGGTTGAGGAGCCAGCGGAGGATTTGCCAGTCTCCGCGCACCCAGCGGTGCTTGCGGCGACAGTAGGCGCTGAAGTGCGAGGGATAATCGTCAATCACTTCGACGTCAGAAACCAGCCCGGCACGGGCATAAGAGCCTTCAATGAGGTCGTGACTGAGGAGGGCGTTCGCGGGGAATCGCTGGTCCAGCACTTTCTGGTAGACATCGACTTCATAGATGCCCTTGCCCGTAAAGCTCCCTTCGCCGAAAAGATCCTGATAGACGTCCGAAATGGCGCGAGTGTAGAGGTCAAACCCGGTCTGGCCCGAATAGATGCTGGCAAGGCGGGAGCGAGCGGCCGATTGCACGCTTACTCCCACCCGAGGCTGAAGGATGCCGTACCCTTTCACCACGATACGGGGTTCAGGATCAATGACGGCGCGATTCAGCGGGTGAGCCAGAGCGCCGACAAGTTGCTGCGCCGCGCCCCTGGGCAGCATCGTATCCGCATCCAGCGTGATCACGTAGCGAACCTTCGGCAGGAGGGATAGGTCGCCGATTTTCACTGGAAAATTGTCAAAGTTGTTGCGAAGCAGGTTGTTTAGGTCCAGGAGCTTCCCGCGCTTTCTTTCCCATCCCATCCAGGCACCCTCGGCGGGGTTATAGATCCGATGCCGG
>JASHTR010000206.1 GCA_030040455.1 Terriglobia bacterium
GGCTGCGGTTAGGCTGCCTCGCTCCGCTTGCATGTCATTCTGAGCGCAGCGAAGAATCCCTGTAGTAGACTCAGGGTAGCGAAACGCTGGGGGAATACGCTCATGAAGACCTTCTGCGTCTACATCATGGCGGGCAAATATCGAACCCTGTATACGGGAGTCACGAATAACCTGGAGCGGCGGGTGCTCGAACACAAGCGCAAACTGGTTCCCGGGTTCACGAGTAAGTATCACATCGACCGGCTGGTGCATTTTGAGGTCTTCGGCGATGTTCGCGCCGCGATTCAGCGGGAAAAGCAGATCAAAGGATGGCTGCGGGCGAAGAAAGTGGCCTTGATCGTTTCCCATAATCCCGCATGGAAGGACTTAAGTGAGGGTTGGTTTGGCAAGGGGTGATGGGGGTACGTGGCGGAGTCTATCCAGAATCCTTAAGCGCACTGTCATTCTGAGGAGTCCCGATGAAGTGTATCGGGACGACGAAGAATCCCCGTAGTTGCCATAGGCTTGAACTGCGGGGATGCTTCGCTGCGCTCAGCATGACAGCGATGAAAGGCTCGGCATGACAGCGGCGAGAAGCGAAAGGCCTTGAAGGGCGGCAAAGGCCCCCACTGTCATTCTGAGGAGTCCCGATGAAGTATATCGGGACGACGAAGAATCCCCGTAGTTGCCATAGGCTTGAACTGCGGGGATGCTTCGCTGCGCTCAGCATGACAGTCGCGAAGGACGCAGGATGACGGCAGCGAAGGGTGTTGAAGTGCCCGGAATGACGGTAGCGAGTGGTTCAGGACGGCGCCAATGGGCCACTGTCATTCTGAGGAGTCCCGATGAAGTATATCGGGATGACGAAGAATCCCCGTAGTTGCCATAGGCTCGAAATACCGGGATTCTTCTCCCGCTCTGCGGGATCAGAATGACAGTTGCGAAGGATTCAGCATGACGGCGTGGCGCCCCGAGATGTCACGTATTTCAGTTGCGCAACCCTAACGAAGGAGAATTGAAATGAAATAGTGTCCGCATTGCAAGCTGGAGAATCCTGACACCGCTGAGCGGTGCGATTGCGGGTATGACTTCACCACAAAGAGGATGCGCCCGAGCGTCGTTACGGAGATGGGGCCGGGTGTCGCAACGGAAACGTTCTTCTCAATGAACGGTCGCCTGAACAGATTTCGATACTTTGGGCGAGAGCTTGTGATCGGAGTCGTGACTTACGCTGTGGCCTTCTTGGCCGGCTTGGGGATCGGATCGGCAGGGGCTGTCGATGCCCTACAAGAAGCGCGGGATGGGGCGGAGGGCTGCTTTCGACCCATCAAAGCGTGCTCCTCGCGCGCGCAACGTAGCGCAGGCCCCGCTTTCGGCCCTGCGGTCTGCTGGCAGGAGCGCTGATTGCTGCGTGCTGAAAAGCCGCTGCGTCAAAGGCGAACGCTGCGCTACCCAAACGCGCCTGATTAATCACAGCGGAGATCGGCATCTCAAGTGAAGCTCACGGCAAAATTTAAAAAAATACGGGTTAAAAAATACAGGTCAGACGTCGCTGGCACTGCGGTTGGTTTCTGACTGTTCTTGAGATGGACAACCAATGGCTGGTGGCCTGCCGGCTACGCAGAATCCTTGAGCTTATCCGCGGGGTGGGCAGCCCAGGCATAGAGGGCGGGAAGCAGGAAAATGCTGATGGCCAGCGCCGCCGAAAGACCTCCAACGATCACGATCGCAAAAGGCCGCTGGGAATCTGAACCAATCGCATGGGACAGAGCGGCGGGCAGCAAGCCAAACGTGGCCACCAGCACGGTCATCAGGATGGGACGCAGGCGAAGTCCAGCGGCCTCGATGATGGCGTCTTCCGTAAGCCGGCCGCGCGCGCGCAACTGGTTGATATATTCGAGCATCACCACTCCGATCTGCGTGGAGACCCCCAAAAGCGCAAGCAAGCCCACGCCGGATGACACGCTGAAATAGGTTCCCGTGACCAGCAGCGCTACCAGGCCGCCGAGGGGCGCCAGAGCCACGTCCAGCAGGATCACCATCACCCACTTGAACGAATCGAAAGCAATGTAAAGAATCAAGGCAATGATCAGGAGCGTGAGCGGCACAATCACTTCCAGCCGCTTGTTAGCCTGAACTTCGTTGGCGTATTCCCCCGCCCAGTCCAGATGGTAGGAGGGCGGCAGCTTCACGCGGCTGGTCACTTCCTGGATAGCTTGTCGCACCGTGCTGCCCAGGTCGCGCCCACGCACGCTGTATTTAATGGCAATATAGCGCTCATTGTTGTCGCGATAGATCATCGTCGCGCCTTCCTGGAGCTTTACGTCGCACATCTGGCCGAGCGCAATGCGGGCACCGGAAGGGGAAAGGATGCGGATGTTAGAAATATCCTGGATGGACTCCCGGTAAGGTTGCTGATAGCGCACCACCAGGTCAAACCGTTGCTCGCCGCGCAGAACCTGGCTGACGGCTTTGCCGCCCACGGCGGTTTCAATCGCATCCTGGATATCACTCACGTTAATGCCATAACGGTCTACCTTGGAGCGATCCACGATGAGGTTGATGTTGGGTTGTCCCATGGTATGAAACACACCCAGGTCCTTGACGCCGGGAATGGATTGCATCACGCCGGCAATCTCATTGGCCTTTTCCTCCAACGTATTTAAGTCCGGCCCGAAAAGTTTCACCGCCAGCGCCCCTTTGACGCCGCTTACAGCCTCATCCACATTGTCTTCGATGGGCTGCGAGAAATTCCAGATGGCGCCTGGGATCTCTGCTTCCAGCCTGCGATCCATGGCGGAAATCAACTGGTCCTTGTCCGAGCGGTAAGGCTCCGGCCAATCTTTTTGCGGCTTAAGGCCAATAAAATATTCCGTATTGAAGAACCCTGTGGAGTCGGTGCCGTCGTCCGGCCGCCCCACCTGGCTCACGACTTCCGTGACTTCAGGAAAGGAAGCGAAGAGGAGGCGCGCCTGGTGCACCACCCGCTCACCTTCGGCAGGTCCGGTGCTCGCGGCCAACGTTCCGCGCGCCCAGAAGGCGCCTTCATCAAGATGCGGGAGGAACTCCGAGCCGATGATGCCGCTCGTCGCAAGGTAGACCATGCAAGCGGCGAGCGCCGCCGCGGAGCCGAGCGTCACCTTGCGATGCCGCAGGCTCCAGCGCAAGGCAATGCGATAGCGGGCCTGAAGGAAGATCAAGACGGGGTTGTGCCATTCCGCAATGTGATAGCGCAAAAAGAAACTCGTCAGAACCGGAGCTATGAGCAGGGCAAAAATCAAGGCGCCGAGCAGCGCGAAAGCCACCGTCCAGGCCATTGGGTGGAAAAGGCGTCCGGCAACGCCCTGGAGGGTGAAAATGGGCAAGTAAGCGGCAATGATAATCAGGACGGCGTAGTAGACCGGGTTTTGCACCTCGTGCGCTGCGCGGCTGATGATCTCGCTGATGGGCTTCTCCCTCCAGTCCTGAAGGCTGACAAGCCGCAGGATGTTTTCCACCATCACCACGGTGCCGTCCACCACCATGCCAAAATCAAGGGCGCCGAGCGAAAGAAGGTTGGCGGGAATATGGCTCAGGTTCAGGCAGGTGGCGGCGAATAGGAGCGAAAAAGGAATGGTGGCCGCCACAATCAGCGCGCTGCGGATATTGCCGAGAAAGAAAAACAAAATGATGGTCACCAGGATGAAGCCGTCGGTAAGGTTGCGAAGCACCGTGTCCGTGGTGTAATGGATCAAGTCGCTGCGGTCGATATAGGGAACAATCTTGACGCCCTGCGGGAGAAAGTGGCCGTTCAGTTCTTTAACCCTGGCTTCAATGCCTCGCAACGTTGAATCCGTCTGCGCG
>JASHTR010000207.1 GCA_030040455.1 Terriglobia bacterium
GGGCAAGACGGGTCGTAATTTTGCCGCCGGCATGACGGGCGGCATCGCCTTCGTGCTGGATAAAACGGGGGATTTTGCCCGCGTGAAGTGCAACCTGCGCGAAGTGGACCTCGAGCCGGTGACGGAGCCGAAAGACCGGGAAATGCTCGCCGAGCTGATCGCGCGTCACTGTGAATTGACGGGCAGCCCGCAGGCGCGGTGGATTCTCGATAACTGGGACACGATGCTGCCAAAATTCATCAAGGTATTTCCGCACGAGTATAAGCGCGTGCTCGGCATCCCACGGCAGCCGGAGGGCATGCTGGCCGCGCACTAAAAAGCAATCAGCGGTCGGCTTTCGGCTAAGGCATGGATAGCAATCTGCTTTGTCTGTTGCTGATCGCTGAAGGCTGAAAGCTTCTTTATGGGTAAAATTACCGGTTTCAAAGAATTCGAGCGTGAAACGCCTGAGCGCCGCTCCATCGCGGAGCGCGTGAACGACTACTTCGAAGTCTATCAGCCGTTCGCACAGGAAAGAGTGAGGACGCAGGCGGCACGCTGCATGGATTGCGGTATCCCTTTCTGTCACACGGGCTGTCCGGTGAACAACATTATCCCGGACTGGAACGACCTGGTGTACCAAGACCACTGGAAGGAAGCGGTTCGCATCCTGCATTCCACAAACAATTTTCCTGAAATCACCGGACGCATCTGCCCGGCACCCTGCGAAGCCGCGTGCGTGCTCGGCATCAATGAGCCTCCGGTCGCAATCAAGCTGATCGAAAAGACGATCTCCGAGCGGGCGTTCGGCGAGGGTTGGGTCGTGCCGGAGCCGCCGGCCACGCGAACTGATCGGCGGATTGCCATTGTCGGCTCGGGTCCGGCGGGGCTTGCTGCCGCGCAGCAACTGAACCGCGCCGGACACTTCGTAACCGTCTTCGAAAAGGCAGACCGGATCGGTGGCCTGCTGCGTTACGGCATCCCCGACTTTAAAATGGAAAAGCAGGTTGTGGACCGCCGGCTGGAACAAATGGTTGCTGAAGGGGTGCGCTTCGAAACGCGCGCCCACGTCGGGCACAACGTTCCGGTGGAGGACTTGCGGAAAGGTTATGACGCCTTGCTGCTCGCGGGCGGGGCCGAGGAGCCGCGGAATCTCAATGTGCCGGGCCGGGAACTAAAGGGCATTCATTTTGCCATGGAGTTTCTGCCGCAACAAAACAAGGTGAATGCTGGCGACAAGGTGGAAAACCAAATCCTCGCCACGGGCAAGAACGTCATCATCATCGGTGGCGGAGATACGGGCGCAGACTGTCTTGGCACCACTCATCGCCAGAAGCCTAAATCGGTCCGCCAGTTTGAAATCGCTCCGATGCCTCCGCCCGAGCGCTCGCCGCTCACCCCCTGGCCGCTATGGCCGCTGCAGTTGCGCATGGAAAGCTCGCACGAAGAAGGTGGCGACCGTCACTGGTCCCTGGCCACGACGCGATTCACGGGCGACGAAAACGGCAACGTTCGCCTGCTTCACGGCGTCAACGTGGGCCCGCCGCCGCAATTCCAACCCATCCCCGGAACGGAATTTACCATGGAGGCCGAGCTTGTGCTGCTGGCCATGGGCTTCCTTGGGCCCGCGCGGAGCGGCTGCGTCGAGCAGCTCGGCGTGAAGCTCGACGCACGCGGCAATATCTCAACCGACCTTAATTATATGACTTCCCTCCCCGGCGTTTTTGCTGCGGGAGACGCGCGCCGCGGCCAATCCCTCGTCGTGTGGGCCATTGCCGAAGGCCGCAAAGCCGCCCGCGCCATCGACCTCTACCTCATGGGCTCAACCCGGTTGAAGTAGGCTTCCCAAACGAGCCGGGTCCATAAAGCTACGGATTTCACCTCCAGCCTCGTGGTAAGGTAAGCCCAAGCTGAGCCTCCGTTCCGGGTCAAGATTGTCAGTGTGACGGGACCGTCAGGACCAATGCCGAAGGATGCCCTGAATCGTGGTAGACCGTGTTCGTCGCTTTCACCCAGCGGGCGCCGCTCTCCGGGCTTTCGGCGGTATTCAAGTTCCGGTCAAATCGGGGGAAATTGCTGCTGGAAACGTCGATTCTCAGCCGATGACCTGCCAGAAACACGTTGCTGGTGGCCCAAAGATCGATCGTAAATTTGTAAACGTGGCCGGGCAGGATGAGCTTCGGCTTTTCGAGCGAATTCCGGTAGCGCGCGCGAACGATGCCATCGGTTACGTTGCGCGCAAACCCGTCCGGGTCCACGTCAACCAGGGTAGCAATGAAATCCGTATCCACCGCGGAGGAGCTCGCGTAGAGCGTCAGCTTGACGGGCCCGGTCACATTGAAGTCGCGCGTAAAAACCGGCGTCGAATATACCAGCACGTCGCGCCGCGCCTCGTCCGGACGCTGATCCCTTGCCCCGGGTTCCAGGTGTCGCGCGTCGCAACACAGCTTGCCGCCAATCGTCGGAATAGGATCCGATGGATCGTAAACGAACTGGTCAGGGGCTTCATGACTTGACGGGCTCGTGCCGAGGACCCCATCACCCAGGGCTGTATTCGCTTTCCCGCCCGAATGGAGATAAAACGTTTCCGGGCGCGCTTCCGGTGGAGGCCAGGTGTCCGCCAAAGCCCAGGCGCGCTTGCCCATCACGAAATACCTTACCGGCTTTTCGTTCCCGACTCCGTTGTGAACGCCTTTTAGCAGCCACGCATACCACCGCAGCATGACGCCGAAGTAATCCACGTTGGAGCCAGATCCGAAATCGATGTCTCCCACGCGCCTGTGCCAGCCGGCGTGGCCGCCGGGAATAATCAGAAGCCGCGAGCCATCTCGCGCTGCCCGCGTGCCGCCGTGTGCCTTGATCCCTTCGTAGTTCGCCAGCGTGCCACCCAGGAAGAGATCATACCATCCACCCATGCTATACACCGGCACTCGGATGCGCGAATAATCCTTGTCAAAGGCCCATTGTTTCCAGTAGGCGTCGTAGGTGGAATGCTTCAGCCAGTCCGCAAAGTATGGGGCGATGGTTTCGGAAAGGCCCGGGCGCGCCGGAATATTGAGCGCGGCATAATCCTTCAGAGGCATGACGCGGATATAGTCCAGTGGATTCGTATTCAGCATCGAAAAGCGCAGGAGCGTGTTCGACGCAAGCTCCGAGGTCCACGACTCGTCAAACCACTCGGTGAGCGCGCCGCCTTGATACGTCCAGTCCTTGAAAAAATTGGAAGTCGTGCACATCGGGAAAATCCCCGCGAGGTGCGGCGGATCGGCGACGGCGGCAAATAATTGCGTGGCTCCGTCGTAAGAGCCTCCCCACATGCCTACCTTCCCGTCAGAATGAGGCAGACGAGCGCACCATTCCACGGTGTCGTAGCCGTCTTCCATCTCGTGCTTGAAGGGATACCACTCGCCGGCCGACGCGTAGCGGCCCCGCACGTCCTGATTCACCATGATGAAGCCGAGCTCGGCGCCACGGTAGGCGACGCCCATGTTTTCGCCGCCATCCTTGTTGTAAGGTGTCCGCGTGAGCAGAACCGGAAACGTGCCCGGCGCGTCAGGCGAGTAAACATCCGCGCGCAGGATGTCCCCGTCGCGCATGGGCACGCGGACGTTATACTTGATGACGACGCCGAAGCGCTGCGCGTTTGCGACGGCGACGGCCATCCCGATCCCGGCCACGGTGGCCAGCAGGAACGCAGGACTCCTTTTCACGGCGACATCACTGGCAGCACTAACGCTGAAGGATGATCCGGATCGTGATAAATCATATTCGTTGCCTTTACCCCATGCGTGCCCAGCTCCGGGCTTTCTTTCGTGTTCAAATTCCGGTCGAAGCGCGGGAAATTACTGCTCGAAACGTCCACGCGCAGCCGGTGGCCAGCCAGGAAAACATTGCCGGTTGCCCACAGGTCGATGGTGAACTTGTAAACCTTTCCCGGCGTCATAAAATCTGGCGTTTCTTCTGAATCCCGATAACGCGCGCGGATGATGCCGTCCGTCAGGTTCCGGGCGAAGCCATCCGGCGACACATCCACCAGCATCGCCGTAAAGTCCGTGTCTACCGCTGATGAGCTGGCATAGAGCGTCAGTTCCACCGGACCGACCACTTCAAAATCGTGAGTGAAGGCAGGCGTTGAATAGACCAGCACGTCCTGCCGCGCCTCGTTCGGGCGTTGATCGCGCGCGCCGGGTTCGAGATGGCCCGCGTCACAGCAGAGCCTGCCGCCAATGGTCGGGACGGGATTAGAAGGATCGTAGACGAATCGGTCAGGAGCTTCGTGCGGCGGCTGGCTCGTGCCGAGCGTTCCGTCTCCCTGGACCGTGTTTGCCTTGCCTCCGGAATGAAGATAAAAGAGAGTAGAACGGGCGCCCGCAGGCGGCCAGG
This sequence comes from Terriglobia bacterium, assembly GCA_030040455.1. GTDB lineage: Bacteria > Acidobacteriota > Terriglobia > UBA7540 > UBA7540 > RH2-MAG17b. Next base: position 4,363 of record JASHTR010000207.1, read on the forward strand.
CGTCTGCCTCGCGCCACTCATTGCGCCCCATCAAAAAGTATTTCACGGGCTTCGCATCCGTTACGGCGTTGTGCTCGCCTTTCAGCAACCCGTCATACCAATCGAGCATCATCCCGTCGAGGTTCAGGACGGATTGCGTTCCAAAATCGACGTCGCCCACTTTCGGTCCCAATCCGGCGTGGCCGCCGACAATAATCAGCAGCCGTTGCCCCTCGCGCGCCGCTTCCGTTCCGCCGTGAGCCTTGATGCCCATGTAATTTCTGAGCGTCCCACCCTCAAACAAGTCATACCATCCGCCAACGTGAAAGGCGGGGACTTTGATGCGGGAGTAGTCGGCTTCAATCGACCACTGCTTCCAGTAACTGTCATATTCGGGGTGATGAATCCAATCGATAAAATAAGGCGCGAGCGCCTGAAGCCCGCCGGAGCCCGCCGTGAGCGGAGATTGAAATAACGTGTAATCGCCAAGTGGAAGCGTTTTGACGCCGTTCATTGCATCCGTGCCAGCCGCCACTTTGCGATCGAGGGTATTCTGCGCGAGGCCGGACGTCCACGATTCGTCAAACCATTGCGTGAGGGCGCCGCCCTGATAGGTCCAGTTATCGTGATAATTCGACGCCGTAACGACGGGGAAAATGCCGGCCAGGTGCGGGGGATGAGCAATCGCCGTGAGCATCTGCGTGGCACCCACGTAGGAGCCGCCGAACATGCCGACCTTCCCGTTGGAATATGGCAGCGCGGCTGCCCACTCCACCGTGTCGTAGCCGTCTTCGGACTCGTGCTTGAAGGGGTACCATTCGCCTTCGGACGTGTATCGGCCCCGGCAATCCTGGATGATCGCCACGTAACCACGAGCCGCGGCCCGATAGCCGAGGCCGACCGCGCCGTCTTTATTGTACGGCGTGCGCTGGAGAAGGACCGGAAACTTGCCCTGCGCCTGCGGACGATAAACGTCCGCGTGAAGAATCACGCCGTCGCGCATTTTAACCGGCACGTTGCGCTCAACGGTCACGTTGTACCGCTGAGATTGATGTGAAGCACAACCGACCAGGGTCAGGACAATGAGAATGGGCAGCCAAGATAGGTTTCTTTTCATGTTTTCCTCCAAATCATCGCAAGCGGCATAGCGCAGGCTTCGCAGTGTGGCCCCTTCGCAGCGTTAAAAAAAACGCTGCGCGCCATGCTCCAATGGACGCGAACGATGAAGTGAAGCAGTATAAAAGATTCAGGGGAGAAATCAACCCTGGAAAAAGATGGGTGTCAGAAGGTGAGAAAACAACAAGGCCGGCCATCCTGAGCCCGGCGATAGAATTAATTCTTTCGCACCTTCTCAGGGTTTGCGACCTTCAATCGTGGGCTCGTGGAAGGCCGCCATCGCTCCACCATCGGTTCCAGGGCTGCGCTCCTGGGGCACATCACGTCCCTCACCGAAATCCAGAGCCCAAAACCGGGGTGCGGGCTTTCCAACTTCTTTCAAGGCTTCCGCCAGATCCTGAGCCGGCTCTCTTTCGCCGTCGTCCGCGAGGGCAAACGTTCCAAAGTGAACTGCAATGCTGGTCCCGGCGCCGAGCGCCCGGTGGGCCCGCACCGACTCCCGGGGAGAGGTGTGAACCGGAGACATGAACCATGCCGGTTTATATGCCCCGATGGGCAGAAGCGCCAGGCGCAGGGGCGAGAACTTTTGTGCAATCTGCTCGAAGTGCGGCCCGTAGCCGGTATCCCCGGCAAAATAAATTTTTCCTGCCGGACCGTCGAGTACGTAGCCACACCAGAGCGCCCGGTTGTGATCCCGGAATCCCCGCACCGAAAAGTGCTGCGCCGGAACGCACGTTACCTGCGCTCCACGGGACAGGCTGGCACTCTTCCACCAATCGAGCTCGACGGAAGGGCCGAGATTCTTTGCGGCGAGAAGAGCGCCTACACCAAGCGGAGCCACGAACTGCGGGGCGTGGAGCTCTTTGATCCTTCTCAGCGTGGGAAGATCGAGATGATCGTAATGGTTGTGACTCAGCAGAACTACGTCAATCTTCGGCAAATCCTCCAGGCGAAGGCCGGGCGAGCGGTGGCGACGTGGGCCGAGCCAGAAAACCGGTCCAACCCGCTTTGACCAGACCGGATCGGTAAGGATATTCAAGCCCG
>JASHTR010000208.1 GCA_030040455.1 Terriglobia bacterium
CCGGCGACACGCGGCCATAACGGCACCAGAACATCGAGAACGGGTTCCCGGTTCCGCAAAGGTTGTCGTCTCAAAACCCTGGGCAAGATTTGCGCGATTTCTTCCATCAAAAACCTCACGGGCGCGCGCAGGGCGGAATGCAAGTGTAACACACATCTGCCCCGTAACGCCTCAGAAGCTGCCTTGATAAACTTTCGACCCTCGACTTTGAGCTTCCAACTTGTCTTGGCGTCTTTGCGAGAGAGGAGTTATTTTTTTGTACTTTCTGAGCCATTACATAATGCATGAATTAACAGATGCTCGCGGCGGCGACTTTTCTGTAAAATACTTTATTCCATGACGATGATCCTTGCATCGCAATCTCCTCGCCGGCTGGAATTGCTGAGGACCGCTGGCATCAACTTCGTCGCCCAAGCCGCTGACGTGGACGAAGCGCGGCTTCAGGGCGAAGCGGCGGAAGAATACGTCCGCCGGCTGGCGCGTGAAAAGGCTCTGTGCGTGGCACGGTCTGCTCCTCCTGGAACGCTAGTGCTTGGGGCGGACACCGCCGTGGTGGCTGCCGGCAATATCTTGGGGAAGCCCCGGGACGCCGCCGACGCCCGGCAGATGCTCCGGTTGCTCTCGGGAGCCACACACCGTGTAATCACCGGGATCTGCTTTGTCCGGGCTCCGGAAACAATCGAAGCCTTGCGTCACGAAACCACAACCGTTGTCTTCCAGCCGCTTACCGAAATAGAGATCGAACAGTACGTTGGCAGCGGAGAAGCGCTCGATAAGGCCGGAGCTTACGGGATTCAGGGCTTGGCTTCCCGCTTTGTGACGCGAATCGAAGGGTGCTTTTTCAACGTTGTCGGTTTGCCCATCAGCCGGGTTTACGAGGTGCTGAGCAGCCTTCCGGACCGGGCGGAAATCCTTGAATCGTAGCAAAATTAGCTTTCAATAGGCAGCGAACCGCTTCCATCCTAAAAGTTTCCTGCCGGTCGCTGAAAGCGGGCAATTTGCTTGTTGACTGGGCATCCACTATATGGTTATTATCTGCTTGCAAAAATGGCTCATGCAGAGGTAAGATTCATAATTACGCAGGCAGTCAGGCAAGAGGAGATGGGGGAATTAGCCGGCGCGCCGTGATGATACCCAATGTGGTGGGAAAAGAAGGTTGAATCAGAGCGAATGTCCTCAGCGCCTCCGGGACGTTTCCCGCGGTCGGAGAAGGCTTCACCCGCAGCGGAAGGATCGCACCTTGGCCTGCGCCTGGCATCAAATTCAGAAAGATCGGAAAATCCCATGACGGAAACCATGCTTAAACCCTCCAGTATAACTTCCCCCAGTCACCAGACTTATCTGGGCAGTTCAATCGTTCTCCGGGGCGAGCTCCAAGGAGACGAAGACATGACGATCGAAGGGCAATTTGAAGGGACCCTCAATCTTCAGGATCATTCTGTTACGATCGGTCAACACGGCCAAGTGAAGGCGGATATTACTGCGCGTCAAGTGGCCGTGAGCGGAAAACTCAATGGGAAGATTAACGCTCGCGAGAAGATTGAGATTCACCGGACAGGAAACGTAACCGGGGATCTCATTTCGGCAGGCGTGGCCATCGAGGAGGGCGCGTATTTCAAAGGCAGCATTGAGATCCTCCGCGACGACGAAAGTGTGTTGCCGCGCGTCGTCGCCGCCCATGGCTCCTGAAAGACGCGAAGCCCCGGCAGCGTACTATCTTCGAGCTTCAGGCAGCTATTGTGCCTGCAATGCCTCCGGCGAGGGGAGGATGCAGGGCGATGGCTGCCGCGAAAGTTACAAGTCCCCGCAGTCATCTTGAATGTCGCGCACGATCCAACAGGGCGTCTCACGGGCGACGGACCGCCGCCAGAGTGGCGTGCCTGTGGCCAGCCAGGGTCTAGAGTGGTTGTGGCAGCACCTTCGTGACGTTAAGAATCCTCACATTCTTGATCTTGGCCCTGTCTCCCCTGAGACGCTCTCCTTGCTGGTCGGCCGCGGGGCCAAGCTTTATGTTTCCGATCTCATTAGCCTGGCGTCAAAAGGGGACATCCAGTTCTGGGACCGAAGCGGCAAGGTTCCGGTGTTCCTTTCCGCAAAGTTTCTGGATGAACTTCCAAGCGCCTCCGAGAGATCTTTCACGGCAATTCTGGGTTGGAACTTGCTGGATCTCGTTCCGCACGACTCGCTCCAGAAGGTTGTTGAGCGGTTGATGTCGCTGCTTGAGCCGCTCGGTGTGCTCTTTTGTATGCTCCGGGAACCTCAACATAAGGAAGGCGTCGAACGCCGCTGGTGGCTTGAAACCTTGACTTCTGCCCGAAATGAGCTTGACAGCGGGAAGCCTTACCCCTACCCTGCTATTTCCAATCGAGAGATTGAGCACCTGTTGCCGTTTGCAAGCATAAAGACCTTTCTCACCCGGTCAGGACGTCGGGAAATCGTGGCCATGCGGCTACAGTGACAAGCCATTCCATTTGAGCGCGGCTGGATGGCATGGCATAAGGAGTGCCTAAGCTGCATGATGTGGGGAGAGACTTTGCCCTTCCGGAAACCGTCACCTGGACCCAACCTGTTCCCGCCAGTCCTGATTTTCAGGTGACCTCGGCCGTCCATAGGGCACTGCTGCAGTTACACCTATTTGCGTCACGCTACGCCGATCGAGAATAGCGGTTGTTGCTTTTCCAGCGGGATGTGGTTTTGGGAATGGTGGTTCGCGCGCGAAGATTAAAAATCTATAATACTTGGGGTTGTCGGTCCCGGTCGCCTCGGGCGGTTGGGGCCGGCCCTATTCAAGGAGGTTCGCATTGAAGTCTTCAGGGAGCCGCTGTGGAACAGTCAAACGGACGGTTTTGGCTTATTCAGGAGGGTTGGATACCTCCATCATCATCCCCTGGCTGCGGGAAAATTATGGCTGCGAGGTGATCGCCATGGTGGGCGACGTTGGCCAGGGCGACGACTACACGGCCGTGCGACACAAGGCGCTGGCGACCGGTGCGAAGAAAGTCTTCGTGGAAGACCTGCGCGAGGAGTTCGTCACCGGGTATCTCTGGAAGGCCGTGCAGGCGGGTGCGATCTACGAGGGAAAATACTTGCTTGGAACTTCTCTGGCTCGGCCCGTCCTGGCCAAGCGGCAAGTGGAAGTGGCGCTGGCCTGCGGAGCGGATGCGGTAGCGCACGGTTGTACCGGCAAAGGCAACGACCAGGTACGGTTCGAGCTGACCTATAAGGCGCTTGCGCCCGAACTGCGTGTGATTGCGCCGTGGCGTGAGTGGTCCATTAAATCGCGGGAAGACGCCCTGGAATATGCCCGCAAGCACCATGTCCCCGTGCCAGTGACTAAAAAGGAACTCTATAGCCGCGATCAGAACATCTGGCATTTGAGCCACGAAGGAGGGCCGCTTGAAACCGAGCTCGGTGAGCCTCCGGAAGGCGCCTGGAAGCTCACCAAGAACCCACGCAAAGCGCCGGACCGCGAAGAGAGGGTTAAGATTGGCTTCGATTCGGGCGTTCCCCTTTCAGTCGACGGCAAGAAGCTGAAGCCGCTCGTGTTGCTCGCAACACTCAATGAAATCGCGAGCGCCAACGGGGTGGGACGAACTGACCTGGTGGAGAACCGCTTTGTGGGAATCAAATCCCACGGCGCTTATGAGACGCCGGCGGGCACGCTGCTTCATGCCGCCCATCACGAGCTTGAGGCGCTTTGCCTGGATCGCGAGACGTTCCACTACAAGCAACACGTCGCGCTCAAGTATGCTGAGCTGGTTTATTTTGGCCAGTGGTTCACTCCACTGCGCGAGGCTTTGGAGGGGTTCATTCAGGTGACGCAGCGGCGGGTGGCGGGAAGCATTACGCTGGGACTTTATAGAGGCAACATCCGGGTTCTCGACCGCCAGTCGCCTTATTCACTTTATGACACCAGCATTGCCGGCTTCACAATGGGTGCCGACTACGACCAGCGTGATGCCGAGGGATTTATTAATATCCTGGGTTTGCCGCTCAAGATGGAAGCAATGAAAAAGCAGAAAGCAGAAACTAGAAACTAGAAGGCAGAAGAAGAAAAGCAGAAACCAGAAACTAGAAAGCAGAAGGCAGAAAGAACAAACTAGAAACTATACTGAGCGACATAAGTCCGCGACGCTCGATCG
>JASHTR010000209.1 GCA_030040455.1 Terriglobia bacterium
TTCCTTCCGTACCTCCTCCTGAATCCGTCGGCGGTGTAGGACGCCTCACGAGCTTCGGAACCGGTATTGAGCAAACACCGCTGCAAATGGCGGCTTTGGTTTCTGCCATTGCCAATGGCGGAACGCTTTACTGGCTTCAGTATCCTCAGACTCCGGAAGAAGCGGAACACTTCGAGCCTCAGGCCCGACGCGTGTTAACAAATCTGATGCCCTATATTCCTGACGTGAGGCAAGGCATGGCCGCCGCCGTTCTCTACGGGACCGCCCGCTCCGCGTACAACCCGAACGAGGATATCTTTGGAAAGACGGGCACGTGCAGCGAGGACGGCGGGCGAATGGGCTGGTTTATCTCCTTTTCGGAAGAGAACCACCCGCAATATGTGGTAGTGGTCGAGTTGCGTGGCGGCCGCATGATGTATGGTCCCCATGCCGCCGAGATTGCCGGAGACCTTTACCGCTCCCTCCTGCTGAACGGTGTTGAAGCTGCACAGTCCCAGCACGTGCATCTGCCCTCCCTGATTGATCAGCCCGGACAATAAAAAGCCCGAAGCATTCCCAGCCATTCTTGCCATGGAGACCGCCGAAATGGAAATCGGTTGATCAGCGGGACACGCTCGATGGGGTCCGCCGGGTGGCAGACTTCAGGATCGGTTATGATTACCTGCGGGACCTGGTGGTTGCATAGCCCAAAGTGGAAAATGGATGGCATTCTTATTTTCTGGATGCTGACAAGTGCGATGCAATCGTCGTTGCTTTTGTTACCTCGTTCAAAGGGAAGGGAAACTCGCTTATGAGTAAAGACAGGCAAAGTGGTTTTGTTTCACGGAGAAGATTCTTTGAAATGGGTTCGGCGGTTCTCGGAACGGCCGCAGTCGTAACCGCATCTCCGGAGAGCCAGCAGGGCAGGCAAACGGTTGGGCACGACCGAAGCGGGTCCAATCCAATCGGGCCGGACGATCCGGTGCTGCACGCTGAGAACCCCGACTCGGTGAATCCGCCATCCACCGATCGCGGCGACGTCAATCCGTTCAAGTATCCTTTTTCACTTGCCCACAAGCGCATCGAGAAAGGAGGGTGGGCGCGGCAAGTGACGGCAAGGGACTTGCCGGTTTCCACAACCATCGCCGGCGTGAATATGCGTCTGACCGCCGGTGGGATACGCGAATTGCATTGGCATCGGGCCGGCGAATGGTCGCTCATGCTGGACGGCAGCGCGCGAATTACATGCCTTGACCCGCACGGCAAGCCTTTTGTCGATGATGTGAAAGAGGGGGATCTGTGGTTCTTTCCGACTGGCCTTCCTCACTCGATTCAGGGCTTAGAGCCTGACGGATGCGAGTTCTTGCTGGTGTTCGACGATGGCGCATTCTCCGAATATGACACGGTGCTCTTAGCGGACTGGACGGCACACACTCCGCCGAGCGTGCTGGCCAGAAACCTCGGTGTCTCAGGAGCGGCTTTATCACGAATTCCTCCGGGCGAGCTCTATATCTTTCAAGCTGAAGTCCCGAAAACATCGCTTGACCAGGACCGAAAGGCAGCGGCTGGAACCATCAGTCTATCTTCTGAGAACTTCGTTTTTCGGCTGATGGAGATGCCACCCACTCGAAAAACAAAAGCCGGGGAGGCGCGGATCGTCGATTCCAGCGTTTTTAAGGTCTCGAGCCAGATTGCCGCCGCGCACGTCATCGTCCATCCAGGAGGCATGCGCGAGATGCACTGGCACCCGAATGCCGATGAATGGCAATATTACGTTACCGGCAAAGGACGGATGACCGTCTTCGCCTCAGGAGGCAAAGCCCGCACGATGGACTTCCAAAAGGGTGACGTGGGATACGTACAGCAAACTCTTCCTCATTATATTGAGAATACGGGAAACGAGGATCTTATCTTTCTGGAGATATTTAAGAGCAGCACCTACCAGGACGTGTCCCTGAACGAATGGTTAACCCATCTGCCTCCAGCCCTCGTCCAAGCCCACTTGAACCTCGATATCGCCACGCTGCGTGCCATTCCCCACGCGGAAGAAGTTGTAGTCCCCGCATAAACTCCGTGCGCGAAACGCGCGCTTGACGTGTGCCTTGATGTTGAGGTGTTGCTTTTATCCCGAAATTTCGGGCTCTCCCTCGCAACGGTTGCAACTGCGCGAGTCGTCTCGTCGCCACGTAAATTCTTCTTGATAATTATGAGGATGGGACGACTCACACCCCGTAATATTCGCGGTACCACTCCACAAAGCGCTCAATGCCCTCTTCAAGCGGCGTCCGGGGTTTAAAGCCGGTGTCGCGCTCGAGATCGTTCACATCCGCGTAAGTGGCGGGAGCGTCGCCGGGCTGTAAGGGGAGCATGTTGAGCCGAGCTTTTTTGCCCAGCTTTGACTCCAGAATGCGGAGCAAGGTGAGGAGCTCCTCGGGGCGGTGGCTACCCACATTGTAGAGGCGGTAGGGTGCGGAGCTTGAGGCAGGGTCGGGGGTGTCGCTGCTCCAGTGGGAATGGGGCTGCGGGATTCGTTCCATCACCCGGACCACTGCTTCGATAACGTCATCGATATATGTAAAGTCGCGGCGCATCTTGCCGGAATTGAACACATCAACCAGCTTTCCGGCAAGGATGGCCTTCGCAAAGAGAAACAACGCCATGTCGGGCCTGCCCCACGGCCCATAAACCGTAAAAAACCGAAGCCCCGTGGCCGGTAGCCGGTAGAGATGCGCGTAGGCGTGCGCCATAAGCTCGTTGGCTTTCTTGGTTGCCGCATAGAGGCTGAGCGGATGATCGGCGGGATCGTGTGTTGAGAACGGCATCCGGGTGCTGGCTCCGTAAACGGAGCTGGAGGAGGCAAATACAAGATGGCCTACCTCGGAATGCCGGCAACCTTCAAGGACGTTGACGAATCCGGTGAGGTTCGAATCGACGTAGGCATAAGGATCGCTCAAGGAATGCCTCACCCCGGCCTGTGCCGCCAGGTTCACGACCATCTCGAATTTTTCTTTGCGGAAAAAGTCAACTATTTTTTCACGTTCCCCGAGGTCCATGCGGACAAAATGGAAACCGGGATGATCGCTAATTCGGGCCAGGCGGGCCTTTTTGAGGTTCACGTCGTAATATTCATTTAGATTATCAAGACCCCACACGGAGTCTCCCTCGCTGAGCAGCCGCTGGCAAACATGAAAACCGACGAATCCCGCGCATCCGGTCACGAGAACTTTTCTCATGTCGTTACAGTCATCCTCCGTGGAGTTTCGATTCACGCCCCAGAGCGTTCACAGCCGAAGAGAAGTACACGCTCTTTTCGCAGGTTCGAAGAAACTGAGGAGGTGTGAAAAAATCTGGTTGTAGCGGCGGGCTATGACCGCCGGGCTTGTATTTTCAATCGGTTCGGCGCTCACAGAGCGCCGCTACAACCGCGCCGAGGTTTTTTTCGCACCTTCTGAGTGTTTCACCTGCCGTAGGCAGGCTCAGTCCACGGGGAAGTAAAAATATGAAAACAAAGAACTTGAATTTTTACTTCCTTGAGAGAATTTATGAACGGTGCGCGGAGCCTGCTCTTGCGGTGTGGAGGGTGGTTTTTTCGCCTGACGTGCGGAAAGTCTCCGCCTTTCCGGACCAATACGCATATTTTATAGTTCCCGGCGAGCCCGAAGCCTCAGCCTCCGAGGTCGCCGGGAACGAAATGGGGTCGAGTCACCGGCTCCAGGAAGAGCAAAAGCCTCCCCCTTCGAGCTGCAAAGCCGCGGATTGCGCCGATGAAAATTTGAACAGGTTGACTGTTGATCACCGCTCGAGCGGCTGCGAGGTTGTTCCCCCGTGTTGAAGTTCAATCTTCGTCCACGCTGATCTTCAGCTCGCGCAGGAATTGCGTATCGGCTGTGGTTAGGCGAAACTCACGCGACTCTCGATGGCGGCTGCCGGTCTTGCTCCGGCGGGTGCGACTTCCATCTTCATTTCGGTTGAAGCCGATCGTCACTTCGAGAACGAGGAAGAGGTCATATCCGGCGGCGCGGATGCGCCCCATCACTTCCGCGATCTTTTCAGACTCGGATAACGATTCGTTGATGGCGCTCCCCAACTCTTTGATCAGTTGTTTGAATTTGTCGTCGAGCTCCAAATAACCTCCAGCAATGGATTCTATGATCCGGTTTCCGACCGTGTCAAGGTCAAATCGGAATCGTGGCATTGACGTACCTATTGAATCTTCTTACCATGACTGTGTAAGGAGGGTGTTCTGAGCAGACTCAGCAATCAATTGATGAAGGCCAAGCGGCAGGCCCACCGGATGCTTGAGTTCGTGATGGGGCTCATCTTCATGTTTGCGGCCGCTTGTTGCATCACGGTGGCCCTGGACAAGTGGCGCATCTATCTGGCCAACCCCGGTGGTGGGCTGGGCCTTTTTTATGTGTTCGCCGCATTCTCTCTGCTTCTCATTTTTTGCTGCCTGTATTCCTTTCTCAAGGCCCGTAGCATCCGGTAATTCTGAATTCAGAATGAGAAACCCGCTTCAATGACCACACGCCCCAAGCCGGAAAGCGGAGAGCCGCCAAAGCTCTTCTTCACACCCCACAACCTGCCCGGCTGGGACGGGGAGAAGCAACTGGGTTTCCCCGGCGAGTATCCTTTGACGCGCGGCATTTATCCCACACTCTACCGCAGCCGTCTCTGGACTATGCGGCAATACGCAGGCTTCGGGGATGCCGCCGAATCCAACGTCCGCTATCGCTACCTCCTCTCGCACGGCACGACGGGACTTTCCGTGGCCTTCGATTTGCCCACGCAAATCGGGCTCGATTCCGATCACCCGCTGGCGGCCGGCGAAGTGGGCCGGGTCGGAGTGGCAATTGATTCGCTCGAGGACTTGGAAACCCTCTTTGCGGGCATTCCGCTCGGGCGCGTTTCCACTTCGATGACCATTAATGCGACCGCGGCGATTCTTCTTGCGATGTATTTCGCGGTCGCAGAAAAGCAGGGCGTTCCTCTCGCCCAGGTTTCCGGGACCGTTCAAAACGACATCCTGAAAGAATACATCGC
>JASHTR010000210.1 GCA_030040455.1 Terriglobia bacterium
TAAAATCGATGACGATAATGCCGCCGACGTCGCGCAGCCGGATCTGGCGAACGATTTCGCGGATGGCGTCGATGTTGATTTTGACGATGGTGTCTTCCAGCCGATTGGTCTTGCCCACGTATTTTCCGGTATTCACGTCAATGGCTACCAGCGCTTCCGTCTGGTTAATCACAATGTAGCCGCCCGATTTAAGCCACACTTTCGGCTTCAAAGCCTTGTCAATTTCCGTCTGAACCCCGAACTCCTCGAAAAGAGGTGATTCGCGCGTATAAAGCTTCACATGGCCAGTTAACGCCGGCTGGAAGCGGTTGACGAATTCGAGGATCTGTTCGTACTCGATTTCGTTGTCGACGCGGATGCACTTGAACTGCGGAGAAAGCAGGTCGCGCAAGATGCGCTCCACAAGGGTCAGATCCCGATGCAAAAGAGCCGGAGCCTTCATGCGATCGGCTTTGGCGCGAATGTCGTTCCAGAGGCTGGTGAGGAACGCCAGGTCGGATTTGATCTCCTCCTCGGTTCGCCCCGCCCCGGCCGTACGCACAATAAAGCCACCCGTGAGCGAGCCTTTGTTCTCGAGCAGAATATTGCGCAGGCGAAGGCGCTCCTCGTCGGAGGCGATTTTTCTGGAGACGCCAATGTGGCTGATGGTAGGCATATAAACCAGGTAACGGCCCGGAAGAGCAATGTGAGACGTGATCCGCGCGCCTTTGGTCCCCAGCGGCTCTTTTGCAATTTGCACCAGAATCTCCTGGCCCTCTTTCAAGAGCTCGTTGATCGGCAGGGGATGATGATTGCCGGCGCGAGGTGTTTCATGACTGGGGGCTCCGGCTTCCTGGCGTCGCCGGGGGTGGGCGCGGAATCTGCCACGGCCACGGCGATCCCTCCGCGGAGCCATGTGCGCACGACGATGTGAATCGCGCAAAGTATACGATTGCTCCGCTGGTCCTGTGGGAGTTCGAGTTTCATCCGCACCGCCTGGGGTTGGCTTCGCTTCTTCTCCGGAAGCGGCGGGAATCTCTTCCGCCGGGCGGTCCTCGAAAGCGGGTGAGAGCCCGGTATCGCCGAATCGGGTGGAGACGGCCAAATCCCCCGCCTCATCCTGCAAAGGGGCTTCAGCGCTCGTCGGGACAGTCTCGAAAGTCGGGGATGATTCAGGAGCTTCATCCTTCCCGGAAGCTTCCGCGCGTGGGAAGGGAGAGATGGCTGAGCCAGCGGCCGGCTCGGCTGTTGAAGGAGGCGGGGTGAAATCCGAGCTTTCAATTTCAGGCAGATTGGGCTCCGCGCTATCCTGCCGGGCGTCCGGGGATATTGCGGGGGTTTGAGGAAATTCCAATGCTCCAGCTTGGGTATACTTGGCCAGAGACTCACCGGGCAATAACTCGAGGGGTTGTGAAGGCGGGGTTTCGTGACGCTCGGCGGGTTCGTGCCGGGGGGCAAAACCTCCCGCCCGAAAGCGGCGTCCCCGCCGTCGGCGTCGGCCAAAAAAATCCCGGGGCTTATCGCCTGCCTGACCCTCCTCGGAGGCCGTTAGAGGCTTGCCTCCGGTAATTCCCTGCGCCTCGACAGGAAGCGGCGAATACGCCGAATCTTCCTCCGAGGAGGCAGCCTCGCGTCCTGGAAAGCCGGGGAGGGCATTTTCTCGCGCTGGCGCGTCGGGCGGCATCGGATCGGGAGCTTGGCTGGGAGGGTGAGGCTCCTCACTCAGATGGGCAACCCGATTTTCTGCTTCTGTAAAAACGTGATCGTACTCTTCCGAATCTTCGAAAAAGTCGGAAACATATAGGAACGCATCCTTCTCGAGCCCAATGTTTACAAAAGCAGATTGCATCCCGGGAAGCACACGGTTCACACGACCCTTATAAATGCCTCCCGCCAGCCCAACGTCTGTATCACGCTGAAAATAAACTTCCACCACTTGGTCGTCTTCGAGCACAGCGACTTTTGTCTCGTGTGGAGACGACGCGATCAGTAATTCCTTTGTCACGGAAAACTCCTTCCTGGGGCGTTCAGGGAGGATCAACCCGCTGCGCGAGGATCAACTCCCGACTTTCCCCTGGTCGCGGACGTTCCACTGGCGCCGGCGTCCCTGCATGGAGCTTCTCCTGAGTTCCTTCGCTGCGCTCAGGAGCGTTCGAAGTGGACCGAACGTGCTCAGGGCAGGCCCTCACCGGCGAATCCGGCGGCGACGAGGACATCGCCGCGACAGCAACCAAGTGCCTACTTCTGTCCGCGCATATAATCTTCGTCGGCGTTGCTAATTCACAAATCGCCGCATCTTGACGCTCATGGCAAGGCCCAGTCCGGCAAAGGTAAATAACACGGAAGAGCCTCCCTGGCTCATCAGGGGCAACGGAATGCCTGTGATCGGGAGAAAACCAATCATCATTCCGATGTTCACGGCAACCTGAAAAAAGAGCACCGACGTCAAACCAACAATAAAAAAGATCCCGGCACGGTCTCCTGCCAACTGCGCTCCGTCCAGCAGCCGAATCAAAAGAATGAAGTAAAGGAGCAAAACAAAAAGCGTGCCGATAAAACCTTGTTCCTCCGCAAAAGCAGCAAAAATAAAGTCCGCGTGGGACACGGGAATAAAGCCCAGCCGGCTTTGCGTCCCGTGACCGATTCCTTTTCCCCAGAGGCCGCCCGAACCGATGGCAATTTTGGATTGGGTAACTTGGTAACTGGCGCTTCGCAAGTTTTGCGAAGGGTGGACAAAAGTCATCAGACGTTCGCGCTGATAAGGACGCATCAGATGCCAGCCTACAGGCAGCATCAAAACTGCTCCCAGCCCAAGCACAAGCAACAGGCGAAAACGAATGCCGGCCAGATAAATCCCCGCTACAATGGCAGGAAAAAGCGTTAGTGCTGTACCCAAATCAGGCTCGAGGGCCACCAAACCCGCGGGGATTCCCACGAGCACGCCGAGGGCAATAAGATCCTTCCAGCCTGCTCGTGTCAATTTACGCCCGGCAAAATAACACGCGACCGCTATTATTATAACTAACTTTGCCATCTCGGACACTTGGAAAGTAAGTCCTCCCACGTCCAGCCAGCGCCGCACGCCGCCCACAGGATGGCCCGCCAACAACAGGAGGCCAAGTCCGACGATCGTAATAAGATAAAGCCCGGCAATGTGATCCAGGATCCGATGGTAGTCAATCTGGCTGATGATGAAAGCCAGTAATGCGCCCACCA
>JASHTR010000211.1 GCA_030040455.1 Terriglobia bacterium
CGCATGAACTCCATTGCTTCATCGGGACGGATTTCAGCCTGAATGCCGGCAATAACGCGGTGGAGGCTCGCGGCGGGCGGAGCCTCAGCCGATGCTTGTGGGAATGAAAATGAGGTCGAGATGAGAATAAAAAAAAGTGCGGCGCTGGAAATGGAAACAACGCTTCGGAGAGACGACGGGCAACCCTTGGAGTTTCGTAGTGAGATCAAAATCCCCTCAGCGGGTAGTAGAAGACACGCTACGACGTTATCGCAAGCACTTTATTATCGCTAACTCAAATTGGAAGTCAAGAGACCTTCTGAGGCGTTACCGATCCATCCAATTTGCGCTTGGAGCGAAGAGGTGGGTCATTCATAATGTTTAAGGCCTAATGCGATTCTCTTTTTTCGTTGCACTGCGATATTTGAAGGCAAAGCGCCGCCAATCGGTAATTTCGATTATTACGGTGATCTCCGTGCTTGGCGTGATGGCGGGGGTGTGTGCGCTGGTGGTGGCCCTCGCCATCAACAACGGCTTCCGTCAAAGCCTGGAGCAGCGCCTCCTGGGCGCAACCGCAAACATCGATCTGCTTCACCCTGCAGATAACGCCATCCCCGATTACGATCGACTGGCAAACCGGCTTTCACATCTTCCCCACGTGGTGGCCACGGCGCCGGCGCTCTATGAAGAGGTTTTGATTTCCAGTCATTCGCGGGCAGAGGGTATCGTCCTGAAGGGGGTGGATCCGGCGCGGGAGGTGCACATTGGAGATATTCTCCGCCATCTTCAAAGTGGGTCACTCAATGGACTTACGGAAACTTTTCCGGATGCGGACCCCCTCGTCATCGGCACGGAGCTTGCCCAGGACTTGGGCGTCTCCGTGGGCGACACGGTCTTGATTACCAGCCCGCAAGGTTACATGACACCGTTTGAGATAGTACCCAAGTACCGGCACTTCCGCATCGTAGGAATCTTCAACTCCGGGTTCTATGATTTTGACGCGACCTGGACTTTCACCAGTTTAGGCGCCGCCCAGCGGTTGTTCGACCTGACGAACGTTGCATCGGTGATTGAATTCAAGATCGATAACATCGATCGCGCTCCGCAGGTGGCCGCCGCCATCCGGAAAGCGGCGGGGCGCGGATTCGACACGACAACGTGGATGGAGCAAAATCACTCGCTTTTCAGCGCGCTTCACCTGGAGCGGCTGGTGACGTTCCTCACCGTCAGCCTCATCGTTTTAGTTGCCGCCCTGAACATTTTCATCACGCTGGCCATGATGGTGATGGAGAAAAACCGCGAGATCGCCGTATTGATGTCCATGGGAGCAAGAAAGCGCCAGGTGTGGGGCCTTTTCACGCTTCACGGCGTCATGATCGGCGCGCTGGGGACGGCCTTGGGGCTCGCGCTCGGCTACAGCGTCTCCGGGCTGGCCAATCATTTTCGGTTGTTTCATATCCCCCCGGACGTGTACGCCCTTTCCTACGTCCCCTTTCTTTCCCGCGCCACGGACGGCGTCTGGATTGCAGCGATGGCGCTGGGCGTCAGCTTCCTGGCGACCCTTTATCCCTCGCTTTCGGCGGCCAGGCTCCAACCCACAGAGATTTTGAGGTATGAGTGAATCGACTGGCTAATTATGTCTATGGTTAGTATAATATGACCATAGACGTGATGAAGAAGACTATGAAGATGATTCCAGCCGCAGAATTCAAGGCCCGTTGTCTGGCCGTGATGGAAACGGTGCGCACAACAAAAGAACCTGTCCTGATTACCAAGAGGGGGCGCCCCGTGGCCCAACTCGTTCCTCCCCCCGCCGCTTCGGACGATTTCATCGGACGGCTGGAGGGCGCTGTCAAGATTGTGGGTGACATCGAGTCTCCCCTCGAGCCGCCGGAGACGTGGGAAGCGCTACGGTGATCCTCCTCGATACACACACGCTGGTGTGGGCGGTTGCCGAGCCGAAGCGATTGTCCCGGCCGGCCGCGGCTGCGATCCATAAGGCGCGAAGAGAAGACGGGGTAGCCATCGCCGCGATTACGCTTTGGGAAGTAGCTGCTTTAATCACGCGGGGGCGAATTCAGGCTTACGGGACCGTTGAAGCGTCCGTCCGTCTTCTCGTCGAAGGCGTCGTCATCAAGCCTCTTACGCCGGAGATTGCTGCCCTGGCGGCGCAATTTCCCGACGACTATCCACGCGATCCGGCGGACCGGCTTATTGGCGCCACAGCGCGCGCTGAGGGCTTGTGGCTCATTACACGGGATGAGCGAGTTCGCCGCAGCCTCCTCGTGAAGACGATCTGGTGAAAGGATGGAATCGTTGGTTCATTGAAAAAATGAATCCGTGAAGCAATCTCATCATGCTCCGCGCTGAGAGTCTGACCAAGATTTTTCGTTCCGGCGAAGACGAAGTGGTCGTGTTTGAAGGCCTGAGCTTCGAAATTCGCCAGGGCGAGTTCACGGCGCTCGTGGGCGAATCCGGCGCAGGCAAAACCACGCTGCTGCATCTGCTGGCTGCGCTGGACACTCCGACGCGCGGTGAGGTATACTTTTTTCGAGAGAAGCTGAGTGAGTACGATGCGCGGCAACGCTCTATCTATCGCAACGAAAAGATCGGCTTTGTCTGGCAGATGCACTACCTGCTGCCGGAATTCAGCGCGGTGGAGAACGTGATGATGCCGGCGCTGATTGGCGGTGGAGCGTTTCACACGGCTCGCGGGCAGGCGGCCGAGCTGCTGGTGGAAGTGGGTTTGGAGCATGTCGCCGGCAGAAGAGTGGGGGAGCTCTCCGGGGGAGAACAGCAGCGCGTAGCTCTCGCGCGCGCGCTCATGAACCGTCCAAAAGTTCTGCTTGCCGACGAACCCACCGGGAATCTGGATGCCCATTCCGCCGGTCGAGTGGCAGCGTTGATCGAAAAATTGCATCGGGATCGCGGATTGACTTTGGTGCTCGCCACCCACAACATGGATTTGGCGCAACGCGCGGATCGCACGCTGCGCCTGGCAAACGGTAAGCTCACGGAAACCATCATCCCCGGAGTCCACTGAACTCCCGGGAACCGGGGGACGCCGGCGGTTCGATCTCACGCCGGTTTCGGAAGAGGTTAGGGGCGATGTTCGAGAAATACACCGAAAAAGCCCGCCGGGTGATCTTTTTTGCGCGCTACGAGGCCAGCCAGTTCGGAAGCACTTATATCGAAACCGAACATCTTCTTTTGGGCTTGCTTCGCGAAGATAAAGCTCTCACCAACCGCTTTCTTCGCTCGCACACCTCCATCGAGTCCATCCGCAAACAGATTGAAGGAAAGACCACCGTGCGGGAGAAGGTGTCAACCTCCGTCGACCTGCCACTCAGCCAGGAGTGCAAGCGGGTGCTGGCCTACGCGGCGGAGGAAGCCGAGCGCCTTTCGCACAAGCACATTGGCACCGAACATCTCCTCATGGGTCTGCTGCGAGAAGACAAAACGTTTG
>JASHTR010000212.1 GCA_030040455.1 Terriglobia bacterium
CCCAAGCCGTTTCGCTCATATTTTCAGCCTCATCAGTTTTATCTGGTCGAACATGCGAGCGACCCGGACCTGCTTGCGGCAAGAGACTCACAAGAGCGCCATCATCATTTTGCGGATATTGAAGCCTTCGATTCATATCCTTTTCCTAAATTCCGCAGGGAGTTCGTCGTGGAAAACCTTCCAGCCAGCCTGGCCCAGGCTCAGGACGGCGACGCGACGTGGCAAATTGAGCACTTCACGCTGCTTCTTTCCGCAGACTTCCGAAATCACCGCTGGACTGCCGCGAATCATGACGCGGTGTTCGCAGCCCACTATGCTGCCGACCTTACCCAACCGTTACACACAACGCTGAACTATGACGGCCAACGCTCCGGGCAAGAGGGGATCCACCAACGGTTCGAGACCGGAGTGGTGAACTTCTTTCAAGACCGTTGGGTCCTCCAGCCGCAGCCAGCCGTCCTCATCGCGCGCCTTCGCCTCCGGATTTTTGAAGAGCTCCTCGCCAGTTACCGGGCGCGCACGGCGATTTTCATTGCGGACCGGAAGGCGCTCTCGCACTTTGGATACCGCGATCCCCGCTTCCTTCCCGCTTTCGCCGAGCTCATTGGACCGCTGGCCAAGAAGCGGATTGAGGATGCGGCCAACTTTGTCGGCTCTCTCTGGTATACTGCATGGGTAAGAGCGGGTAAACCCGATCTGCGGGCCTGGGAGGCGGAAACCCCTTGAGAGCTATGTGAAAAAACTTGCCAAACCAAAACCCCACGTGAAGTCGCAAAGGTCGATCGAGCGGGTGTAACCACGATGAATTTGTCTTTCAAGTCGTAGCAGGTTTTACGTTTTCCGGAGAAAAAACCACGGTGAGAAAATCGCTCGCCGTGGCTACCGCTGAAATAACCATGGCGGGCAAATACAAAATAGGCCTTGTGGGGGTGGCCATCATCGTCGCTTATGGGATAGGTGTGCGCAGTTATCGCCGGACTCGACCGAGGCAGCCATTCGATGCTCCGCCGCAGGCCGCTGGAAGCGGACCGTGCGTTGATTTTCGCCAGGCACCTTCGCACGCGGGCGAGCGAAACTGCGTCTCCGGCTACGTGCTTCGCGCTTACACTTCCAAAAGCGGCAATACGTTCCTCGATTTCTGCGCAGATTATCGCACCTGCCCGTTTTCCACGGTCATCTTCGCTTCGGACCATCAAAAATTCGGCAATCTCGAGACGCTCGCTGGGCGAGGCGTGGAGATTCGAGGCTTCATTACCACGTACCAAGGCCACGCGGAGATGATCGTTCACGATCCGGGACAGATCCAGGTAAAGCCGTGAGGAAGATATCCCTGCTCAAGTCATTCTTGCTGACGGTCCTGTTTGCAAGCTTGGGGCTTCGAGGGCAGTCATCCGCGTTCGCGCAGGCAACCCAATCGGCTTCGCCGGTTGAAACCCAAAACCAGGCTCTTGCCGCCGTCCAGCAAGGATACGTCCTGCTTTCACAGAAAAATCTGGCGGGGGCGGAAGCGTCTTTCCGCAGCGCTGTGGCGCTCGAACCGAAGCATGCAGAAGCCCATCACGGACTCGGCATCGTCCTATGGCGTGAAGGAAGAAAAGATGCCGCCCTGCGCGAGTTGACCGAAGCCACAAAGCTCGATCCCGGCAGCGCCTCCCTCCACCTGGACGTCGCCCGGGCCGCCTGGAGCCTCGCGGATGAATCCCAGGATGCAGAGGCTTCGCGAAGCCCAGACGCGGAGATTACGGCGGACTCTTACCGAAGTATTGCCATTGCGGAGATGCAAAAGGCTCTTTCGCTTCAGCCTCGCGACGCCCAAACTCACCTCAGCCTGGCGGAGCTTTTCATCGAAGCCCATCAGCCGAAGAGCGCCATCGACCAGGCGCAGATGGCGGCGCAGTTGCAGCCCGCAAATGCCGCCGTATTTGTAATTCTTGGCCGCGCTTATCAGGATCAGGGAAATGACGTTGAGGCAACAGCTCAATACGAAAAGGCAATTCAACTGAATCCTCACGATGGCGAGAGTTATATGGCCATCGCAGAACTCCGAATCCATCAGGGCAATATTCCCGAAGCGGTGAAGGCGCTCCGCAGCGCTATTGCGGCCTCACCGAACCTCGCGTCTGCTTACTCCGCATTGGGCCAGATTCTCGAGCAGGCTCACGAGACCGGCGAGGCGCGCAGCGTCTTTGAGCGCGCTGTCGCGCTTGATCCGAACGATTGGCGGAGCGCCTACGAGCTGGGCAAAATCATGGCCGGGGCCGGAAAGGCTCAGGAGGCGACCGCCTACTTTCAAAAAGCTCTCCAGATCCGCCCCGACTTTCCGGCCGCAAGAGAGCAGTTGGCGCTGGAGATGGTGAGGCGCGGAGACCTGGCGGGCGCTACAGCGCAGGCGCAGATGATTTCAGCGCGGTCCCCGCAGGCCCCCGAAGGGCACCGCGTCATGGCCCTTGTCCTCTGGAAACAGCGAAACTATAGCACCTCGCTCGCTGAGTGCGCGATGGCGCTTCAGGGTGACTCAACTTCGCTCGAGATGCTGGCCGTCCAGGCACTCGATTTATGGCAGGAAGGAGAGCGCCGCGCCGCTCGCCAGGCGCTGGCGAGCGCTGGAAAACAGCAACCCAACATTGTTTCAGCGCAGGTCTTCTGCGGCCTTGTGCTCTGCGACGCGCGGGATATCGCGATCGTCAGCGATTTCCTCCGCCGTAACCGCTGGGTGGTCTCCCCTCCTCCTGAGTAAAAACCCACGCTCGGAAAATGCTGACCGTGGTTTCTCTCTTGAAATATATGATGACATCCCTGCGCGCGGCCCCCGGACTTTTTCTGATGCTGTTTTGCCTGGCTTCGGCGGCGCCAGCCCAGACCATCTTTCAGCCGGCCGTCGTTTCGCCGCAGGAATTTGCTGTCATGGCCTGGGGGAAATCCCCGTCTGATCCTCAGCAGCTTCGCTGGATGCGCGCAGCGGGACTCAATATCTCCGGCTTCTGTCGCCTGGCGGACCTGGACCGAGTGACGGCGGCCGGCCTCGCTTGCTTTGTCGACGATCCACGCGTCAAGGGCTACCCGTGGGAGAGTCTACCGCCGGAGAGCGAGCTGCGAAAGCGCGTGATGCCGGTGGTCAATGCCGCTCGGGGGCGCGCCGCGGCGCTTGGATTTTTCCTGCAAGATGAACCCGGAGTGCTGATGATGGCCGGCCTCGGTGAAATGGCGGGATTATTGAGGAACGTTTTTCCCGGCAAATGGTCCTACGTGAATCTCTTCCCCACCTATGCCAGCTCCAGCCAACTGGGGACGACGAGTTATGAGGATTACGTGCGGGAGTTCCTTCGCGTCGTCCATCCGCCGTTCCTGAGTTATGACAACTACTCGCTGCTCAACGGCCGCATGGACGATCGCTTTTACACCAACCTCGAGATCATCCGCCGCTTATCTCTTCTAGCGGGCATCCCCTTCTGGAACGTCATCCTGGCCAACACGCTCTTCAACGAGATGGACCCTTCGGACGCAACCCTCGATTTGCAGGTCTACAGCACCCTGGCTTATGGCGGCCGCGGCGTCGAGTATTTCACCTACTTCACGCCGGACGTGGGGAATTTTCGGATGGCGGCCATCGATCCTTTCGGTCACCGCACGGCCACATGGTACATGCTGCGACGAGTCAACAACGAGATCCGGACGCTCGCGCCCTGGCTGGCGGGGCTGCGCTCTACCGGCGTTTACCATTCCCCTCCCCTGCCACCGCAGTCACAGCCCCTTTCCGGGAGCCGGTGGGTTAAAAGCGTGCAAACGGACGACGCCTCGTCGCCGGGTCTGCCTGCTCGCTTCCTCGTGGGCGAATTCGCGGACAAGAACGGCAAGCCCTTTCTGATGCTGGTTAACGAGGACTTGAGCCGCTCCATGCATTTCACAATCCTGCTGCGAAAGGCCGGAGGGAAACTCTGGCGCATCTCATCTCACACGGGCAAGCTTGAGCCGCTCGGCGGAGAAATGGATTGGCTGGGGCCGGGCGCGGGCGTGTTGCTGCGAATTCAGCGATCGCGTGGAGAGGCGCTCGGCAGCGCCCCATGAAAGTTATTGCGAGTAGTGAAGCGGTCCCGAGCGCAACGGGGGAGGAATCTCGAAACTAGCCATTAGCTCTCAGCGTTCAGCACTCAGCAAACGGCCTTCACCCGGGAATTCCCTTGCTGACCTCTGAGGGCTAATGGCTAAAGCAAGAGCGAAGGGCTCGGAATGAGACGCTCCACTATCTCTTTGGGGGGAAACGGTATCCGATTATGGAAATCACAGTCGTCATCATCATCGTCGTCCTGGTGGCTCTGGTGTCGATGGTCGCCGGTCTGTCTCATGTGGCCGGGAATCTCAAACGGCTTCAGAACCGTCTGGAGAAGGACTGGACGGAGATCGAAAAGCTGCAAAAACAGCGGTCGAACCAGCTCCCTCGCGTCATTCAGACCTGCCGCAGTTTTCTTCCGGGTGAGCCGGAAGCGGTGAAAGCCATCTCAGAAGCCCGCGCGCGCTATCTGAAGGCAACCACCTTTCAGGATAAGGTTCGGGCCGATACTGCCATCACTCAAGCTCTCCATGAGTTGTTTGCGGAGGCGAAGAATTTTCCCCAGCTCGAAAACAATAATACGTTCATCCAGCTTCAAACCGATCTCATGGAGATCGAGGAAACCATCGCCGAGCGTCGCGACCTCTTCAATGAAGACGCGCTGAGGTTTAACGCCCGCCTCAAACGCATCCCCGGAAAATGGGTGCGCGACAGGGCGCGCGCCCGGCCGCGGCCGCTTTTCGAGGTGGAGAAATAAAAAAGGCCCGCTTTCGGAAAGCGGGCCTGGGAAAGGAGAAATTCGAAAAGGCAGGTCTTATCTCTTCTTCTTAGCTTTTTTCTTTGCAGGCATCCGCGAAGTTACCTCCTCTCCGATGGTTCTGAGACTCAGGCGGTGCGCCACTTCTTGGGGTGAAGCGCAACGCTGCCCCTATATGTAGTATGCCCTTTGAAACTTGTCAAGCTTTTTCTGATGGCTTTTGTCAATTGGATTTTGCCAAAAGGTCTCCTCGCATGTTAAGCTACCGAATGGTGTAAGGAGAATACGCGTGGAAATGAGGAAAATGAGCGGATGCCGCTGACGGCAGAGAAGAAGTCTGCGCTGATTCATGGTTTCAGGGTTCATTCGAAGGATACCGGCTCACCTGAAGTGCAGGTCGCGCTTCTGACCGAACGCATTTCCTACCTGAATGAGCATTTTCGCACCCACAACAAAGATCATGCGTCGAGGCGTGGGCTAATGGTCATGGTGGGGAAGCGCAAGCGTCTTCTGGATTATCTCAAGGCCCACAACCCGGAGAGCTACAAACAAACCATTGACCGGCTGGGCATTCGCAAGTAGCCGGACCCGGCGTGGGACTTTTCGGGTTTCAGGCTGCCTCCGGCTCGCGAAGGCTTTCCAGGGGGTCGGTATGAGCCAGGCTTTCTGTCCCGCCTCGAGAGAGCTCTTTCCATTAATACATGCCCTCCACAATTGAGAGCTCGCCTTTTTCGTCATGATGGACAGCACGGATTCATGGGACCGGCGATTGAAAGAGCACCAAATCCAAAGAGGTAAAGTGCCCGCCGGACGCCCGCGCGTGTGTTTCGCCGCGCGGAGCATCGAGGAGAATTGAAATGCAACATCAAATCAGCATTCCGTTGGGTTCCAGCTCACTGACCCTGGAATGGGGCAAGCTGGCAAAACAGGCTGAAGGGTCCGCCCTGGTGCGCTTTGGAGATACCGTGGTGCTTGCGACCGCCTGCACGGCAGCGCCGCGTGAAGGGATTGATTTTTTCCCTCTCACCGTGGACTACCGCGAATATAACTACGCGGCGGGGAAAATACCCGGAGGCTTTTTCAAGCGCGAAGGCCGCCCCACGGAAAGAGAAATCCTCACCAGCCGGCTTATCGACCGTCCCGTCCGGCCTCTCTTCCCCGAAGGCTTTAAAGACGAGACGCAGGTTATCGCGATGGTCCTCTCCGCCGACTCTGAATATAGCCCTGACATTATTGGGCTGGTTGCCGGAGCCGCCGCGCTCTACCTTTCCGAGATTCCTTTCGGGACGCCAGTGGGCGCAGTGCGCGTGGGCCTGCTCGACGGGCATTTTGTCACTAACCCAACCTATGAAGAAGCAAAGACAAGCCAGTTGAACCTGGTCGTCGCGGGGACCGACGAAGCGATTGTGATGGTCGAGGCGGCAGCGAAGGAGGTTTCAGAGCCGGTCATCCTGGAGGCGATCCAGCACGCCCACGCGGAGATTCGCAAGATCGTCAGCATGCAAAAGGAACTTTTCGCTAAAATCGGCTTCGAGAAGCGCGAATTCAGCGTGCCCGAACCGGATGTCGCGGTTCAGAACGATGTCTCGAAGCGCGTCAAGGACGCGCTCCAGGAGGCGATGGACACATCGAGATACTCAAAGCTCGAAAGCGAACATCGGATTGAGGCATTGCGCAAGGAACTGCTGGGAAGCTATCCCGACGAGGAGGAGGATCAACGCCGGGAAGCCGGGCACGCCTTCGACGCGCTTTACGAACGGCTGTTCCGCGACGGCGTTCTATTGAACCATCACCGCCCTGACGGGCGGGCTTTCGATCAGGTTCGTCCGATCACGTGTGAAGCGGGATTCTTGCCTCGCACGCACGGCTCCGCGCTCTTTACGCGAGGTGAGACGCAGGCGCTGGTAACCGCTACCCTCGGCACGGCGGACGATATGCAGCGGCTGGATGCACTTGAAGGCGAGGCGTTCAAACGTTTCATGCTGCACTATAATTTCCCGCCTTTCAGCGTGGGTGAGGTTGGTTTTCTGCGCGGACCGGGCCGGCGCGAAATCGGTCACGGCAACCTCGCCGAGCGCGCCCTTTCCGCCATGGTCCCCGGCGAGGACAAATTCCCTTATACCATTCGCGTGGTTTCCGACATTCTCGAATCGAACGGCTCTTCTTCCATGGCCACGGTCTGT
>JASHTR010000213.1 GCA_030040455.1 Terriglobia bacterium
GGATGAGATTATCGTCTTGCACGAGGGTGAGATCGCCGAGCGCGGCACGCACGATGAGTTGCTCGCCCTTCAGGGGTTTTATACCGAATTGTATAACCACCAGTTGATTGAAGAGGAGCTGGAAAAGGAAGACTGAAAGAAAGTCCGGAGTCCGAAGTCCGGCGTGCGGAGTCCGAAGTCCGGGGTCCGGACGGCCAACTCCGGACTCCGGACTCCGAACTCCGGACTGCGCACTCCAGACTCCGCACACGAAGCGAATGCCCGAAACTTTTCACGAAGAGGAAATACTAGGCAAAGCCTACGACTCGAGGCTGATGCGGCGGCTTCTCCATTACCTGCGGCCTTATCGAGGCGTTGTGGGGCTCGCGCTGATTGCCATCTTTTTTTACGGCGCGCTCCAGGCTGTGCCTCCCTACCTTTTGAAGCTGGAAGTGGACCGCTACCTTGATCCAACCGCCCGGCGGCAGATGCCCCACTTTCTCCAGCACTTTCTCAGCCCCAACCCCCTCACCGGGATTCTCCAGATTGCCCTGGCGCTCCTCCTGCCGTGCATCTTTCTGGCGTTTTTCCTGGAATTTGGGCAGTCCTTTGCGATGCAGTTGGTGGGGCAGAAAGTGATGTACGACCTTCGCAACCAGATTTTTTCCCATCTCCAGCGCCTGCAGCTCAGCTACTACGACCATAACCCGGTGGGCCGCATGGTGACGCGGGTGACGACGGACGTGGACGTGCTCAACGACCTGTTTGCTTCCGGGGTGGTGGCAATTTTTGGCGACTTTTTCACGCTGCTCAGCATCCTGGTGGTCATGCTCGAGTTGAACTGGAAGCTGGCCTTGCTCACTTTTTCAGTCCTTCCGCTCATCATTCTCACCACGATGGCGTTCCGCAAGGCGGTGCGCGAGTCGTATCGTCGCATCCGGATTGCGATCGCGCGCATTAATGCTTACCTGCAGGAGCACATCACCGGCATGGCAACGCTTCAGCTCTTCAGTCGTGAAGAGCGCAGCTACGAAGAGTTTGAAGAAATTAACCGGATTCACATGAAAGCCTACAAGGATTCGATTCTGGCTTATGGTCTTTTCTATCCGGCGGTGGAATTTCTGGGGGTTCTGGCGGTTGCAATTATCATTTATCGCGGCGGTCTCATGAGCCTCCACGGCGCCGTCACGATCGGCACGGCGATGGCCTTCATCCAGTATTCCCAGCGGTTCTTCCGCCCGATTCAGGACTTGAGTGATAAGTACAATATTTTGCAGTCCGCCATGGCGAGTTCCGAGCGGATTTTCAAGCTGCTCGATACACCCGTCACCATCGCAGAGCCACAAAGTCCGGCGTCCGCCGAAGGGCTGGAAAGCCGCGTGGATTTCCGCGATGTAAGTTTTGCTTATGATGGCGCGCATTGGGTCGCGGAGAACGTTTCACTCACCATTGAGCCGGGTGAAACGGTTGCCGTGGTCGGCCACACCGGGGCAGGGAAGACCACGCTCACCAGCCTTCTGCTGCGCTTCTACGACGTTGGACGAGGGCAAGTGACGCTTGGAGGCGTTGATATCCGGCAGCTTCGACTTCGCGATCTGCGCCGCAATTTTGGGATCGTGCTTCAGGACCCGTTTTTGTTCTCCGGCACCATCGCCAGCAACATTCGCATGGGCAGCAAATGGATCGCGGACGAGCAGGTGCGCGAAGCGGCGCGGCGCGTGAACATTCTCGGCTTCATCGAAGAGCTTCCGGGAGGCTTTGACGAGCAGGTGCGCGAGCGCGGGGTGACGCTCTCGACGGGCCAGAAGCAGCTCCTCTCCTTCGCGCGCGCGCTGGCGCACGATCCCCGGATTCTGATTCTCGACGAGGCCACTTCCAGCGTCGATTCTGAAACAGAAGCGTTGATCCGCGACGCGCTGCGCGATCTGCTCCGCAACCGCACGGCGCTCGTCATCGCGCATCGCCTTTCCACCATTCAAAACGCCGACCGGATCGTGGTGATGCACAAGGGCCGCGTCCGCGAAAGCGGCACGCACCGCGAGCTGATGGAAAAGCGGGGGATCTACTACAAGCTTTACCAGCTTCAATATAAAGCGCAGGAACTGCCGGTCTGAATTCGTAATCCTGACTTATGAGCGGATTGACGGCGCCAGGGTTTTGTTGCGGCCAAAGGCGATTTCAGGGGGCAGGGACAAGCTGAGTTTGCATGGTGAGGTTCATGGCGGGAGTCACTTCCTGAAAAATGGCCAGCATCGACTCGACCAAGTCCAGCCCCGAGGAGTTTTGTACTTCTTCTTGCCGCATGGGGTAGTAGAGCTGAAAGCTCGCCCAGTGGTTCGAAGGGATGCCGGCAATCAGCTTGCGTAGGTTGGCAACGCCGGGCCAGCGGGCGAAGCTCGCAGGATTCTCCCAGGTGCCCACGTGTATCCGAAAACCTTCACGCTCCACCAAACGCTTTAACTCGCGCTCCAGGGCACCACGCGGTTGGAGCGCCTTCACAAAGCGACGCCAATCCCAATCGGAGCCTAACTCGCCCCGGCGAAAAGAGCGCGGTGCTTTCACGTAACCGCGCTCCACCTGCAGGCCGCACTTGAAAAGCTTGTCTTCGGTGTCCACCATCAGAAAGAGCTTGGAGCACCCAAAGCTTACTTTTGAGGAGAGCGGCTTCGCGTCGCGGTTTGCGCGCGGCAGGTAGCCAATCCACTGCCAATAGACGCCGCGTCCATAGCGCTCGGTGACGAACGGCTCGCCATAGAGCGCCTCCAGCTCGAGCTTTAGAATGCGCGTGATCCGCGCGTTGTCCTCCAGGTTGCCAACGTGGATGCCGCGGCGGAAGTCGAGATACTCCGGACGGAAATCGATGGCTGCCTTAGGTATGGGTAAGCTTCGCTGCGCTTGGGGCGACATGCTATAAGAGTAATGTGCGAAAGGATGGCCTCGCAACCAGCCTTTGGACCTTTTCCCGCCCTTTTACCCTGATCCCGCCGATGGCCGGCATTTTCTCGGGAGCGCTCATCGGCTTTGCGGCAACGCGGGCGACTTTCCCGTTCCTGTCGGTCACGCTGGCGATGGGCGCTGCCGCGATCCTGAACGCTGCTTCCAACGGCCTGAACCAGATCTTCGATCTCGCGAGCGACCGCATCAATAAACCGCATCGACCGCTCGCGTCAGGCCAGATCGCGCGCGGGCAGGCGTGGGCATTTACCTTGATTGCCTATGCGGCAGCGTTGTTGCTTGCAGCGTCGGTGAACGGGCAAACGTTGGCCCTATACGTTGTGGCGGCCGTTGCCACCATTGCCTATTCGGCCCCGCCGCTGCGGCTGAAGCAGAGGTTGTGGGCGGCCAATCCCACCATCGCTCTGGCACGCGGCGAATTGCTCAAGGTGGCTGGTTGGGCCACCGTCGCCACGGTCTTCCGCTCGATTGAGCCGTGGTATATTGGCTTCATTTATTTCGTCTTCCTGCTGGGCGCAACCACAACCAAGGATTTTGCCGACCTCGAAGGCGACCGCGCCTCGGGCTGCCGGACGCTGCCGGTTCGATACGGCGTCCGAACCAGCGTGCGCCTGATCAGCCCTTTTTTCATTCTCCCTTGGCTGATCCTGGCGGCGGGAGTGCCGCTGAAGATTTTGAGTGGAAGCGCGCCAGCAATCCTGGTTCTAAGCCTGATCCTGGTGGTCTGGGGGTACTGGGTGATTCGCCTGCTCAACCGCGACCCGCACGCGCTCGTCTCCAAAGGGGAAAACCATCCGGGCTGGCAGCAAATGTACTGGATGATGATGGCCGGACACCTGGGGCTGGCCGGAGCGTACTTGATAAGATTGAGCCATTGAGTGATTTTGCGATTTAGTGAAAGGGAACCTGATGCCAAATCAAGCGGAACAACTGAGAAAGCCGAGCAAGCAGCTCGCTCTTCGCATCGTCAAGTTGTTCCGCTCTCTTCCACGCACTGAAGAAGGAAGGGTGAAATGACTCCATCACTCCATCACCCAATCTCCCAACCAACCAATCGCTCGGCGTGGTCGCCGCGACGGGTTCTACATGTCTCTCTCATCATCCCTGCTTTTTTGCTTTTCTCGATTACTTGGTATGAAACCGCCGGGCTTGCGGCGATCATTTTGTTGTTTGAGGTCTTTGTCCTGCCCGAAGGTGGGATCCGCCTGGACGCCAGCGCTCCGGATCCCTCAAGCCGCTGGCAAAGCATTGTTTTTTATCCTTCCGCAATTCTCCTGCTAGCGCTTATTTTCCGTCATCACCTGGGCGTGGTCGCGGCCGCCTGGGCGCTGTTAGCTATAGGCGACGGAGCCGCCGGGGCGGTCGGCGAGGGTCTTGGGCACCACGCCCTTCCTTTCAATCCCCAAAAGACGTGGGAGGGCTTTGCGGCGTTTATAGTTTTCGGATGTCCGGCCGCCTTCCTCCTGATGCTTTGGGTTGTCCCTTCCGAGCCGCGCCTGAAGGCGCTTGCCGTTTGCGCGGCAGCGGCCGTGGCAGGAGCGCTTACCGAAAGCCTGCCCATCCGGCTGGATGACGACATCACCATTCCCCTCCTTTGCGGTGGATTCATCTTTTGCGCCAGCTTGATGACGCGCGCTTCGCTGGGTGGGAACCTGCCGTACCTTGGCGTCCGTATGGTTCTGGCTGCAGGAATTAACGCGGCGTTTGCGCTTTCCGCCTGGAAGTTGCGGCAAATCACCCTTTCCGGAGCGGTGGCGGGGTTTCTTTTAGGCGTGGCCGTCTACATGGGTTTCGGCTACAAAAGCTTCCTCGTTCTTTTCGGTTTTTTTGTGATGGGGTCCATTGCTACCCGCTTGGGATACTCCCGGAAACTTCAGCGCGGGATCGCTGAAAAGCGGCGAGGCGCGCGGAGCTGGCGCGAGGCCGTTGCCAACATCCTGGCGGCAGCTTTCTTTGCGGTTCTTGCGATCGCCACGCCTTTCCAGGAGGCGTTCCTGTTGGCCCTGGTTGCGGCGTTGGCGGAGGCAGCAGGAGACACGGTGGCCAGCGAAATTGGGAAGTGGGCTTCGCCGGAAGCTTATCGGGTTACAACGCTCAAGCGGGTTCCCGCCGGTGAAGACGGAGGCATCTCCCTCGCGGGGACCGCAGCCGGCTTTGGGGCGTCGGGCCTGTTGGTTGCACTTGCATACGGCCTGGGCCTTTGCAGGGGATGGGGAATACTGGCTGTTTTGCTGGCGTCCTTCGCGGGAAACGTTGCCGATAGCTTCCTGGGGGCGGTCTTGGAACGCCGAGGACTGGTGATGAACGCCGCCGTTAACTTCCTGGGAACCAGCCTGGCGGGCTCGCTAGCGTTGGCTTGGGCGCTGCATTGAAGGCGGGAGACGAGAGAGAAGAGACGAGAGAAAAGCAAAACCTGCCGTGATGCGTGGTCCGTGAATCGTGGCTCGAACCACTGACCACGGGCCACGAACCACGAGCGCTGCTTGTCTCTTGTCTCTCGTTACTCGTCACTCGCCTCTTGTCTCTCGTCTCTTATCTCTCACCGGAGCGTGCAGTTCGACGTAACGCTTGCGCGCATCCAGGATAAATTGCCGCGTTTCCTTCAAGCCCAGCCAGCCCTTGATTTCCGTCTTCTTGCCTTCGAGTTCCTTATAGATGTTAAAGAAGTACTCGATCTCCATCCGCACGTGCGGCGGGACCTCGTCCACAGTCTGAATTTCGTCGAAGCGCGGATTCCGTTCCGAAGCGGCCACAACCTTCTCATCCGGTCCTTTTTCGTCTGCCATCCTCAGCAACCCCACCGGCCGGGCGTCCAGCATACATCCTGTAAAAGTACCTTCGTCTTCGAGAACGATGATATCCACCGGGTCGCCGTCGATCGCGAGCGTGCCGGGAATAAAGCCATAATCGCCCGGATAGTGCATGGGAGAATAAAGCGTCCGGTCCAGGTGAAAGACGCCGAGCTTGGTGTCGTATTCGTACTTGTTGTTCGAGCCTTTCGGGATCTCGACAATCATCCGGACGATCTTCGGGAACTGTGGCCCCGGATCGATTTGGTGCAACATCGCCAGCCTCCTGTTTTCGTCTCTCTTTTTCAGCTCTCAGCCCGGCACGTTGAAGTTTTGATGATAAGCCAGCAGGACGAGTGAAGCCAAGGAGATTCCCTCCTCTTGCAGGGTCACGTCAAAGTCGCGTCTGTATGGAGTGCGGGAGCTAGCTCCCGCTTTCGAGCCGGAAGCGAGCTTTCGCACTCCACAGGTGTTTCGCACCAACTAGTAGCCACGGCATGATCTTTATGCCGTGGGTTCGTAACGTCTTAGTGGGTAGCGCAGACCTCTGCATTTGAGGTCTGCGGTTTTTAACCGCGTGGATAGGACAAGCCGCGGACCTGAAAGACCTAGGTCCGCGCTACCCGCTACGACTTTAGGGCCCTGGGATTCGTGGACGTTCGACGTGCGTAATGTACCGCCTGAAGGATTGGTCCGGAATTGCCTTTCTGTCCTCCCGACGGTAATAGACTAGGAGTCTGTCGGAGATAGATTAGGCCGCACGCAGAATCAATAGGTTACAGACTTTCTGATGTCCGTAACTTATTGATTCTAGGTTGCAAAATTCTTATCGGCGACACACTCCTAGAACTATCTCGCCCTAATCCCCCAGAACATTGCGCACAGCGAAATCATCGCGTGATGTTCACATTTCCGCATCTGTATTGCACACAGTACCCTCCCGTAAATTTTCGCACGGTTGCTGCCAGGACCCCTAAAAGTTGAACCGATAACGCAACTCTCCATA
>JASHTR010000018.1 GCA_030040455.1 Terriglobia bacterium
CCGGATTTCAGCCAGGTATCAAAACACGCTGACTGGTGGATCCCGGTCAACGCGGGGATGGACGGGGCGCTGTGGATGGCTGTGAACCACGTGATTCTGAAAGAATTTTACGTGGACCGACAGGTTCCGTACTTCGTGGATTACCTCAAGCGGTATTCAGACGCTCCTTTTCTTGTCGAGCTCGAACGCGCGGGCGACAGCTTCCTGGCCGGTCGGTTTCTACGCGCGAGCTCGCTTGCGCGATACAAGGAGGTTGAAAACGGAGAATGGAAATTTCTGGTTTTGGATCAGACGAGTGGCGAGCCGCGAATGCCCCAGGGCGCGATTGGCTTCCGCTGGCAGACGGAAAAAGGGCGGTGGAACCTTCAGCTCAAAGATGGTCTCGACCAGTCGGACATTGATCCCGAGATTAGCCTGTTCGAACGGCGCGATGACATGCTGCAGGTGAACTTTATGGATTTCGGCGGGGACCGGAGCTCCAAGCGTGGCGTCCCGGTTCGCTACATCGAGACGGAAAAAGGTAAGACGCCGGTGACGACTGTATTCGATCTTTTGATGGCGCAGTTTGGCGTTCCCCGGGGCCTCGAAGGCGATTACCCCGCGAGCTACGACGACGAGGAGATTGCGACGACCCCTGCCTGGCAGGAAAAGTTCACGGGCGTGGGCCGAAACACTGTGGTTCAACTCGCGCGAGAGTTCGCCCGCACGGCTGAGAAGACGAGGGGGAAATGCACGATCATTGTCGGCTCCGGCGTCAACCATTGGTATCACAGTAACCTTCACTACCGCACCGGAATTACCGCCCTGATTCTTTGCGGTTGCGTCGGCGTCAACGGCGGCGGCCTGAATACTTACACCGGGCAGGAAAAGCTGACCCCGGCGGCATCGTGGAGCACGCTGGCGATGGCTCTCGACTGGACTCGCCCGCCACGGCTTCAGAACGGACCTTCGTTTCACTATGTTCATAGCGACCAGTGGAGGTACGAAGGGGCATTTCCCGATCAGCACCCTCCAAGCGGCCCTTTCGCCCGCGAGCATTTCATGGATTTGCAGGCCGCCGCGGTACGGATGGGCTGGCTGCCGTTTTATCCCCAGTTCAATCGGAATCCAATTGAGATCGTTAAAGACGCGGAAACGGCAGGCGCACGAAGCGAGTCAGAGATTGCAGACTGGATAGTAGAGCAGCTTCGGAGCGGAAAACTCCGCTTTGCGGTCGAAGATCCCGACGCGCCGGAAAATTGGCCGCGTGTGTGGCTGATCTGGCGCGCCAATGCCTTACACTCAAGCGCCAAAGGCCAGGAATATTTTCTGCGCCACTACTTGGGTACCCACAACAATGCTATTGCCGACGAGGCCGCTGGCGACTGCATCCGCGAGGTCGCCTGGCGCGAAAGCCCTGCGCAGGGGAAGCTTGACTTAGTTGTGGATTTGAACTTCCGCATGGACACCTCGGCGCTTTATTCCGATGTGATTCTCGCTGCGGCAAGTTGGTACGAGAAAGACGACCTCAACACCACCGATCTGCATTCCTATATTCATCCGCTTGGCGCGGCTGTGCCACCGTGTTGGGAATCGCGGACGGATTGGAACATCTTTCGCGGCCTGGCGGAAAAAACCAGTGAACTTGCACGGCGTCATTTCCCGGCACCGTTTAGCGAGGTCGTGGCGACACCACTGCTTCACGACACTGCGGATGAAATCGCGCAGCCGGAGGTGAAGGACTGGTCCAAAGCGGAATGCGACGCGGTGCCTGGAAAAACCATGCCGCATCTTAAAGTGGTTGAAAGAGACTACGCGAATCTGTTCCACCACTTCAATTCGCTCGGTCCGGGCATCAAGGAACACGGGGTTGAAGATCACGGCGTCGAGATACTCATTGGGGAACTTTACGAAGAGTTTGCGAAGACCGTCCCTCCCTATGTGTGGGACGGTCGTAAATATCCGTCGCTCGTGGACGCTCGCGACGCAGCCAACGCGGTGCTCTTTTTCGCTCCCGAAACCAATGGAGAAATGTCTTACCGGGGCTTCAGGGAAAAAGAACGCCAGGTGGGACTTCCCCTGGCGGATCTTGCCGAGGGCGAGCGCGGCATCCGATACGATTTCAGCCAACTCGTGCAGCAGCCGCGGCGCATTCTGACGAGCCCATGCTGGTCTGGCATTGTGAACAATGGCCGTGCCTATAGCGGCTACGTGATGAACGTCGAGCGGTTGGTTCCCTGGCGCACGCTGACGGGGCGACAGCACTTGTATCTTGACCATGAAGCCTACCGGGCGTTTGGGGAATCGCTGCCCACGTTCAAGCCTCGGATCAGCGTGGAGAGCACTCTGAACGTGGTGAAGAGTCCTTCCACATCCCGTTCGCTCGTTCTCGCCTGCATCACGCCTCACGGCAAGTGGCACATCCATTCAACCTACTATGACGATCTCCGCATGTTGACTCTATCGCGGGGCGTCGAGCCTTTCTGGCTCAACGACAAAGACGCTTCTGAAATCGGCGTTCAGGATAACGAGTGGATCGAGGCTTATAACGACAATGGGGTCATTGTGACGCGGGCCGTGGTGAGCGCTCGTATTCCTCGCGGGTTGTGCATTTTCTATCATGCTCCTGAACGGACGATTTCGTTTCCGAAATCCCCGGCACGAAATCGGCGGCGCGGCGGAGGCACGAACAGCGTGACGCGGATGCGGCTGAAGCCCGTGCTGATGGCAGGGGGCTACGGCCAAC
>JASHTR010000214.1 GCA_030040455.1 Terriglobia bacterium
GTCGAGCCGTTTGAAGCGCCGCCGCACCGCTTTGAAGAGTTGCTCGACGTCACGCGCCCGCGTCACATCCGTTGAGAAGGCCTCGGCGCCGGGCACAATCGCCGCCGCCCGCCGGAGCATGCTGCGATTTCGCGCCACGAGCAGCACCTGCGCTCCTTGGCGCGCGCACGCCTGAGCGATGGCGAGACCAATGCCGCGGCTACCGCCGGTAATGAGGATCGTCTTCGCCGTCAGATTTTTCATGCCGGATTGCGCGCTACCTCAGCGAGGCCCGTGAACCAAGGTGAGGAATTCTTCGCGCGTTCGATGCTCATCGCGAAAGACGCCGAGCATGGCGGAAGTCATGGCGACGGAATTCTGCTTTTCAACCCCGCGCATGATCATGCAGAGGTGACGTGCTTCGATGACGACCGCAACCCCGTGAGGACGAATCTTCTCCATGAGGGTCTCGGCAATTTGCCGGGTGAGGCGTTCCTGCACCTGGAGCCGGTGCGCGAAGACATCTACGAGGCGCGGTATTTTGCTGAGGCCAATAACCTTCTTGTCGGGGATGTAGGCCACGTGGCAGCGACCGAAGAAGGGCAGGAGATGATGCTCGCAGAGGCTGAAAATTTCGATGTCCTTGACGATCACCATCTCGTCGTAAGCCACGTCAAACAAAGCTCCGTTCAAGACCTTGTCCAGGTCCTGATGATATCCACTGGTGAGGTACCGAAGCGATTTCGCTACGCGACGTGGGGTCCGATCGAGCCCCTGGCGGGTGGGGTCCTCGCCCAGGCTGCGAATAATCTCGCGGAAGTATTCTTCAGTGGGATCTTTGGGCCGAACGGCCGCCGCGCTCTTCTCGAGCAACTCCAGGTCTTTCTGATCCATTCCGTATCTCCCCATTCTGTTAGCGTTGCGTATCGACAGAAAATTGACGCCGTGGATGCCCGTTATCCGGAGCCGATTCGCTCTTCCACTGGCGAATCGCTCTGAGCCCGTTCGCTCCGCTTCGAACGGTCCCTTCGCTTTGCTCAGTGCAGGCTCCGCGAAGAGGCTCACGGCAAGCTCCGCGAAGGGTCTCTGCATTTCTTTTCCGGGAAACGCGGGGACGCTTCGCTCGGCACGACATGAGCGCGATGAAAAGTGTCGCGAATTTCAGTTACGCTGCGTCAACCTTCATATTCGAAATAATTCGAGTTTGTTTCCTCCAGCCGCACCTTATGTAGTCGCGCCTGGCCACGCGAAGGAAGGCTCTCGAGATGCTTGCGTAAAACGCCATAAACCTCCATGCAGACATTTTCTGTGGTGGGAACCACGGTCTTAAAAAGGTCCACGTCGAGGTTCAGGTGAGTGTGGTCGAGACGGTCCAAGACCTCCCGCTGAACCACGCCGTCGAGCGCGGCCAGGTCAAAAGCCATGCCCGTCCCCGAATCCACCGGGCCCGCCATCGTCACTTCCAGAACGTAGTTGTGTCCGTGGCCGTAAGGGTTGTTACACTTTCCGTAGACCCGCGCGTTCTCTTCCGGCGCGAGGCCGGGGTTGTGCAGCCGGTGAGACGCGGCAAAGCGATATCGGCGAGTGAGGTAAACCATCAGTCTCCGTAATAGTCCACGTAGAGGTCCGGGGTCTCATAGAGGCGCACCCGATAAAGCTTTCCGAAGGTCAGCTTGGGCACAAGACGTCGCCAGATATCGATGGCAATGTTCTCGGTGGTCGGAATGGTCGCCCGAAACACCGGGACCTCCTTGTTGAGAAACTTGTGATCCATAGGATCGAGCACCTCGGTTTCGAGCAGCCGCTTCAGATCCTTGATGTTCAGCACCATGCCGGTTGAGCCATCCACTTCACCCGCAACCGTCACCTCCAGCGTGTAGTTGTGGCCGTGGCCGTGCGGATTGTTGCACTTCCCGAAGATGCGGAGGTTCTCCTCCGGGCTGAAAGCAGGATTATGATAGTAGTGGGAGGCGGAAAACTCCGCTCGCCGCGTAAGATAAATCACAAAACCTTCTTCACGGAATAAATTCGTCCCTTCCATTCGATGCTGCCCGTCCGCTTATAGGCGCGAAGCGAGCTCAGCAACAAGAGACTTAAGAGCGGAGCGCCCATCCAAAGATATGGCCAAAGGTGGGCTGGGAATCCCGATCGCTTCAATTGCCGGGAATAGCTCCAATCGGACCACAGGAAGAGCACAGCACACGCGACGATTGCGACCACAAGCCAGGTTTTCGACGGACTTACCGAAAACCATATTAAAAAAGCGACGATGATCGTTTGGGGCATCCAGGCGATCAATATCAGCTCAAATGCCGTTTTCAGAATCCTTCGCGAGCTTCCCTCATAAAGCAAAAATAGGTTTTTCGTCCACCCGCGCCACATCTCGTCGAAAGTCCGATACATGCGCGTTTCAGCATACCCGGCGCCGGGCAGGAAAACGATCCTGCCGCCTGCCGCTTTCACTCGCCGGGCAAGTTCCACGTCTTCCAGCACGGCCTCGCGCGCCGCTTCATGGCCGCCAATGCGTTCGTAAACGCTCTTGCGAATGAGGATATACTGTCCGTTGGCGGCGGCGGCAGGTGAACGGGGATCATTCACTTCTTCAAATCGATAGAGGCGCGCGAGCTGGACGTAGATGAGGGGGATCACGGCTTTTTCCCACCACGTCTCCATGCGCTGGCCGGGCGAAATGGATAACAAGTCCGCGTGGTTCAGCTCGGCCCGCGCCAGCAGCGTCGCCAGGCTGCCGAAATAATGCTCGGTGTCCGCGTCAGTAAACAAAAGCCACTCGCCGACGGCCAGCTTGGCCCCCTCGGCGGCCGCGCGAGGCTTGCCCACCCACCCCTCCGGCAAATGATCCAGGCGCACCGTGCGAAGGGCGCGGCATTGCTTCTTCAATTCGGCGAGGATTTCAGGCGTCCGGTCCTGCGACTGGTCGTCCACCACGATGATCTCGCCAATGTCCGGCTGCGAAGCTAGCGAGCGCACCGCGCGGGCGATGTTCCGCTCTTCGTCACGTGCCGGAATAATCGCCGAAACTGATGTTTCCTGATGCAAACGCCAGTATAATAAACGCTGGTTATCATGAGCAAATCTTTATGGATCATGTGCGGGATGGTTGCGGTGCTGGCCGGGGTGGTCATCTCGTTTGTACGGGGTCGCAGCCCTCGTCCGCTGCGGACGGGAGACAATGCCCCGGTATTCACCTTGCAGCGCGTGGATTCGAGCTCGTTCTCTTTTCGGGATAGCAACCACGACGTGGTCCTGGTGAATTTCTGGGCCACGTGGTGCCCGCCTTGTGTTGAAGAGACACCCAGCCTCGAAAAGTTTGCCCAGCGGATGAAGCCGCTGGGCGTGCGCGTGATCGGGGTGAGCGTTGATCAAAACCGCGCAGCGCTCCAAAAATTTGTCGCGGATTATCACCTCACTTACTCTATTCTGCGCGACCCCAACCAGGGTCTTGCCGCACGGTTTGGGACCTACAAGTTTCCTGAAACTTACATCTTTGGCCGCAATGGCCGCCTGGTGGACAAAATCATTGGCGCTGCGGATTGGGAAGACCCCCGCATGACGTGGTTTATCGATGCCCTTGTTGATTGGAAGACCGCTCCGGCATCGCCGAAAGCCGCAGCAGCCAGCGGCTACTAAGAATTTCCAGCCAACCT
>JASHTR010000002.1 GCA_030040455.1 Terriglobia bacterium
GGCTCGCATCCGCATCCGTTCACCATACTCTTCAACCTCGGCTCGCGCCCCAAAGGAACTTATCGGCTGGAGATTTCCGCGCTGCTCTACGATCCGCGGCTGCCACACCTTGAGGTCTCGATCAACGGCGAGACTGGCGACTTTTATTTTCATCCTAAGCTGAGCGCCTACCCTGGTGGTGGGCCGGTTTGGTCACCCATTTACGCTACAGGCCGACTTACCATCGAATGGCCCGCGCGGGTCCTTCGGCAGGGGCAGAACAAGCTCATGCTGACCGCACTCGATAACCCGCAGGACGGGCCGGGAGATTCGTGGCTCACCTACGACGCGCTTCGTCTTGTCCAAAACAGCCAGAAAAAGCCTTCAACCTCGCCGCAAATGTCCGTCGAGCCGACCATCTTTTACGTTCGGAACGCTGAAATCATCCGCATCCGCGTCACGCTGGCCGGACGCGCCCGCAAGGGCGAGCTGCGGCTTATAGTGGGCGGGCATCGTTACGCAGCACAGCTTTCAAGATCTCCCG
Source organism: Terriglobia bacterium (assembly GCA_030040455.1). GTDB lineage: Bacteria > Acidobacteriota > Terriglobia > UBA7540 > UBA7540 > RH2-MAG17b. Next base: position 524 of record JASHTR010000002.1, read on the forward strand.
ATTTCGGCGAGCAGCAGTTTGAGTTTTCCGTTCCTCAGTTCACCGGTAGCCGATCGGCCGAACTATCGCTGAAGGTGAACGGGAAGACTTTTCAGAGATCGGTCTCGCTCAATCCCGCGCGCAAGTGGACGCTTTACCTTGTGCCTCACGAACATCTCGACGTCGGCTTCACCGACTACCGGGGCAAGGTTGCCGAAGTACACGACCGGAACGTTGACCTTCTGGTCCGCCTCATTGCCGCCCATCCTGAAATGCGCTGGAGCCTGGACGGTACATGGATTGTTCAGCATTACGTCGCCTCGCGTAAACCTTCCGCTCAAAAAGCTTTCTTTGACCTCGTGCGCCAAGGCAAGATCGGTGTGCCGGCGCAGTATGCAAACGTCCTTACCAGCTTTGCCAGCCTGGAAGAGCTAATCCGCTCCACCTTCTACGGATATCGCCTCCACCGCGAGCAATCCATTCCGTTCGATTATGTGAATATCACGGATGTGCCGAGCTACACCTGGTCATATCCCTCCATCCTGCACGCGCTTGGCATCCGTTATTTCGCAGCGGCCAGCAACAACGACCGCGCCCCGATCCTTTTATGGGGGGGATGGAACACGAAGTCTCCCTTTTGGTGGCAGGGACCGGACGGCAGCAAGGTGCTGATGTCCTACTCGCTCCAATACAGCCAGCTCAGCGACATCTGCCAGCTTCCGGCCACGGTGGCGGCGTGCCGCCAATCGCTCCCCACCTTCCTCGAAGCCTACAGCCGTTCCTCCTACAAGCCCGATGCTGCCCTCCTTTACGGAACGCAGGTGGAAAACACGGATATTGTTCCCGGAGAAGCGGAGTTCGTCCAAAAATGGAATGCGACTTACACTTTTCCGCATTTTGTCATCTCCACGTTTCCGGATTACTTCCGCTACATTGACGCGCATTTCGGCAAGGAGCTGCCGACGGTGGTTGGCGATGGCGGTCCGTATTGGGAAGACGGCATCGGAACCGACGCGCGCTACGTCGCCATCGACCGCATCAACCAGCAGCGGGCGCTCTCGGCGGAAAAGCTTTCCACCCTCGGCTCATACGTTGAAAAGAACGTGGCTGGCGAGCAGGGCCTGATTCGCGCCATGTGGCAAAACCTCATCCTCTACGCCGAGCACACCTTCACTTCCTGGGGTGGCTACTCGCGGCCTCGCAGCGAGGAAACGCGCCGCCAGCAATTTGCCAAGGATCAATTCGTGGTCAACGCCGGCCAGGAAATAAACTCCATCGTCGATCAATCCATGAGCCAGCTTGCGAACCAGATCCGCGTGCCAGCGCCCGCCATCGTCGTATTTAATTCATTGAGCTGGAGGCGCAGCGGCCTTGTGGAAACGGATCTCGATGATGGCATGGCGATCCGGGAGTATCCGGAGATGAAGGCGGTTCCATACGAGATCCTCCGGCGCGGCGCAGGATACAATCGCGTCCGCTTCATGGCCCGGGATGTGCCCGCGATGGGATACCGATGTTATCTGACGATCGGCGGCTCGACGATCCCGGGCGAAACCCCGCTACCTCTGAGCAACACCATTGAAAACAGCTACTACCGCGTCGTGTTTGACCCGACGGCGGGCGCCATCAGCAGTATTTATGACAAGCAGCTTGGCAAAGAGTTGGTCCGTCAATCCGGCCCTTACCGCCTGAACCAGTATCTCTACGTCTCGGGTGGTGAAAACAGCCAAATCGTGTTTCTGAACGAGTCGCTTCCGCTCGCCCGGCTCACCATCAAGACTTCGAGCTCGGGGCGCGTCACTGGCATCCGTCGGACCTCTTACGGAACCATCCTGACGTATGAAACCAGCGGCCCCCATGCGCCCGTCATTGACGCGCAGGTGATCCTTTTCGATCATCAAAAAAAGATTGAGTTCATTGACCGCCTCTCAAAGCAGCCGGTCCGCAACAAAGAGGCGGTTTACTTTGCCTTCCCGTTCGCCATCCGGCAGCCGGATTTCAACTACGAAATTCAGAACGGGTGGGTTGACCCCGCGCACGACGTTCTGAAAGGTGGAAGCCTTGAATGGTTCACCGTCGAGCATTGGGTGCGGGTAAGCGACCCGGAGTTCTCTGTAGGCCTGATTCCGGTGAACGCTCCCCTCGTGAGCCTGGGCGATATCAACCGGGGCACGTGGCCCCGGGAATTCAAGCCCCGGAGCGCGACGGTGTTCTCCTACGTGATGAACAATTACTGGCACACAAACTATTTCAGAGTTCAGGGCGGCAGTTACACTTTCCGTTACACCCTCACCAGTGGCCGCGAGCTTTCGCCGGTGTTGCTTGCCAGGATAGGCCGCGCGGAAATGACTCCTCTCGAGCTGCGGCAAGTCATCTCGAACGACAAGCACGATGATCCTGCCCGCCCGCTTTCCCCGGCAGGCGCAAGCTTCCTCGCTGTCGACGTCCCCAACGTTGTTGTGGAAGATTGGAAAGTTGCTGAAGATGAGAAGGGCTCCATTGTGCGGCTGCTTGAAACCGGCGGGCAAAGCGCGACGGCGCGGATTACTTTTCCCCTATTTCACCTTGAGCGGGCCTGGATGACAAACGCGGTGGAGCAGGATCTTTCCCCACTGAGCGTGGAAGGCCATTCGGTTGAAGTCCCGGTGAAACCTCACCAGATTGTGACGCTGCGGGTGATAGCGTCAGAATAGCAGCGCCTGTATACTCAGGTATGAGCCGAATCGCCTACCTTGATTGTTCTTCCGGCATCAGCGGAGACATGTTCCTTGCTGCTTTGCTCGATGCCGGCGTGGCCGAAGCGAGCCTTCGGGGAGAGCTTCAGAAAATTCCGCTCGGCGATTATGAATTTAAAACCTCGCGCGTGATGCGCTCGGGCCTCGCCGCAAACCGTGTTGAGATTATTATTCCCTCGAAACAACCGGAGCGCCACCTGCATCATATCGAAAGCCTCCTCGAGCAAAGCACGCTTGCGGCCAGCGTCAAAGGAAAGGCGCTCGCCGCCTTTCGCCGGCTTGCAGATGTAGAAGGGAAGCTTCATGGAAAGCCGCCGGAAGCCGTTCACTTCCATGAGGTGGGTGCTGTCGATGCCATTGTGGACATCGCCGGGACCTGCGTTGGGCTTGAGCTGCTTGGCATTTCAGAGCTCGCCTGCTCGCCCCTCAATGTGGGCAGCGGGCGCGTCGAGGCGGCGCACGGCACGTTGCCCATCCCCGCCCCCGCGACCGCGGAGCTGCTGAGGTCCATTCCAGTGTATTCCACCGGCATCGAGGGCGAGTTGGTGACGCCCACGGGCGCGGCGCTGGTTTCTACGCTCGCGACGGGCTTCGGCCCCTTGCCGCCGCTCAAGATTCAAAACATCGGTTATGGCGCGGGGGCACGCGATTTTCGCAGTCATCCCAATATCGCCCGGCTGTTTGTGGGCGAGAAGCTTCAGCCCCCTGCCACGCGGCAGCCACAGACGGGCGATGTTGTTTCAGTGATCCAAACTAGCCTTGATGATATGAACCCGCAGCTCTATGGCTTTTTCGCGGAACGGGCGTTTGCTGC
>JASHTR010000215.1 GCA_030040455.1 Terriglobia bacterium
TGGGCAACGTATCCAACCGTGTTGATAGCGCGGTCGTATTCCATCCGTGTGGGTCCTATAACGCCGAGCGCGCCCACGGGGCGCTGCCGGTAATGATAGGGAGCAATAATCACCGAGCATTCCTGCATTTCAAGGTGGGGATTTTCATGGCCGATCAGAGCCTGCACCCCACGATGAGGCGCGTCCAGACATGCACTGAGAATTTTTACAACTTTGGCTTTTTCTTCGATGGCCGCCCACAATTCTTTCACTTTCCCCACGTCAAAGAATTCCGGCTGGTCAAGAATCTTCACCGTTCCACCTACAAAGAGAGGACCCGGCTGCTCCTCAGCAAGCGCTCCCCACATGAACAGGCTGATCACGGTGGTAAGCAGCCGGTCAGAGGCTGCCTTCATCTTCTCCATCCACTCTGCCATTTCAAGGCGGATGGTTCTAAGAGACCACCCGCGAAATTCTGAGTTCAGGAAGTCGGCTGCCCGGTCCAATTCGTCCTGGGTCAACTCCATCTCCACTCGAAAAATCTTGTTCTCAATCAGATCCGGTTTGGAAATCACCACCGCCAAAACCCGGCTGTCGGGCAGCCGGACGAACTTGATATGCTCTAACAATTTTTCTTCCAGCGCGGGCCCCAGCACTACCCCAAGGTTGTTTGAAACGTCAGAGAGGATGAAAGAGATTTTTTCCATCAACCCTTCCATGGGACCCGTTTCCGATCCCAAGCTCTCCTCGATATACCGCTCGGTCGCAGGCTCGAGCCGGGTAGACTTGGTTAGGCGATCGATATAGAAACGGTATGCCTTATCTACAGGAACCCTGCCCGCTGAGGTGTGAGGGTGCGTAAGATATCCTGCGATCTCCAGCTTTGCCATCACGTGGCGGATGGTAGCGGAGCTGAGTGGGCCGGAGAATTGCGCCACGACCGCCTTGGAGCCTACAGGAACGCCTGTCGACACGTACAGGCGTATGACTGCGGCAAGAACTTCCTGCTGCCTGTCGTCTAGCTCACTTTCGTCCCCCACCTCGCCGTTAACTCACTTTCTTTCAATTAATTAGAGAGAAACTCCAACTTTAATTCTATTCGTGCCAGTGCTGCCTGTCAAGTAACGCAGCAAAGAAGCCAGCGTCACGCCAAAGTCACGTAGGCTTGGAGTGCGGGAGCTTGCTTCCGACCCTTGGCGCGCTGGCAAGCGAGCACACCCAAAGCGGCAGCAAGCTGCCGCACTCCACAGACGGTTTGCACCAGCGGTGCTGTGTAACCTTAAACTTCTGAGACTTCGACGTGACGACCGATACACAGCGGCTTCACGGCTTTCCCCGACGCTCATCACCGCCATTGGGATATCATACAGAGTTTACCGCCGTGTATGAGCACAGGCCCTTTCAGGCAGTTTTTCGAGTCACCGCCCGAACAACAGCCGTCAGGATCACAGCCCCGATGATAGCCACGATGATCGTATAGATCATCCCTCCGCTGCCGGCAAAGCCCAGCGCGCGCATGATGAATCCGCCGATCAGCGCGCCCACAATGCCAATCACGATATCCAGGAGAAACCCGTAGCCCGACCCCTTCATAATCTTCCCGGTTGCCCAGCCTGCAATCAAACCCACAATGACCCACCACAATAGAGTCATAAGGCTCCTTTCTAGACGTAAGAAGTAAAGTTTCCGGCCTTGGTTAGGTTGCTGGAAAGCTCTAGCAGCCTTTCATTCCGAGAAGCCGCAAGTGGCGAGAAATCTCGTAAGTCCCCGATTTTCAGAGCGAGATTCCTCGCGGAGCTTGCCCTGAGATCCTCCGCTGTGCTCAGAGCCTGCCCTGAGTGAAGCGAATAGACCGCTCGAAGAGGAGCGAACGGGCTCGGCGTCAGAATGACAGCGAACGGGCTCGGAATGACGCACTCCCGAAATGTTTTTCAGCAACCTGCGAGAATGAAGAATACGCGCTCTCATCCTACAACAGCGACCGATTGCTCGCAACCCAACTTTTGACCAAACTTTTGATTGGCCTTGGCCGCTGCCCTCACGATTCAGGGCCGGCGCAGAAAAGCACCTCCTGCCGCCGGGGTTGTTTTTTAACTCCGCGGCTTTTACAGTGGGATTTTGAGACAAGCCGCGGACTTAAACGGCACGCCCACCCTGCTTACACCTCAGCTCGTCGATCACGGGTCGTCCTGCTGCAAACCCAAGAGAGTGCGAACATCCCGTGAAGCGTGTAAAACGCGAATGATTTCGAGGGGCTGGGTATTCGAGCGGTAGACAATGAGATAAGAGTAGACCAGGAAAAATCGATGCTGGCGATCAGCCAAATCTTCACGCGGGTGGCCCATGCCGGGTGTTTGGGCCAGCTTCGCGATAGCCGCCTCAATTCTGCCCAACACGCGTTCTGCCGCGTCGCGATGATCCGCAGCCAGATAATCCCAAATCTCTTCAAGGTCCTGGCGGGTAAGGGGTGTAAGGACGAAAAGCGTCATGAAGTGTGCGCCGAGGGACGGCGTCGCCGGATTTGTCGAAACGCTTCGGGGCCGTCGACAAACTCGCCACGGTCCGCCTGCTGGCTCCCCAAACTAATCTCCTTGCGCAACTCCTCCAGGCGAAGCCTCTTCAACTCCTCGCGTTCTTTCAGCAAGCGCAAGCCTTCGCGGATGACTTC
>JASHTR010000216.1 GCA_030040455.1 Terriglobia bacterium
CAACGACTTCCTCTCGATTTTCGTCGCTTCGCTGCTCCCTCCACCGGCTCCCTTTAAGGTTTTTGCGATCATTGCGGGTGGCCTTCGCATCGGCGAGCTGCGCTTTGTCGTGGCGTTGGTGGTTGGGCGGGGAATAAGATTTGGATTCGAAAGCTGGCTGGGTGTTTATTACGGAGCCGTAGCTCAAGAATATCTGAAGAACAATTTTGCAATGCTGTGCTTGATCGTGATCGTGATCGGGTTGGCCGCCGCTCTCCTCTATCGTCGCCTGAGACGAAGCCATTCTCAAACATGAGAACGTGTGAAAAAAATCTATCAGGCCTGCCATCCTGAGCAGAGCGAAGGGACCGTTCGAAGAGGAACGAATCGGCTCAGAAGTCACATCGTTGGTTTTGCAAATGCCCAAGAAAGTTCGCTACTCGGGCCGCGGCTTTCCTGAGTGCCCTGCGAGATTGTGATTCGGTTGCGCATTGTAAACAGAAGGCGGCAGAACTACGTAAGAAAAGGGCCACGAAGTTCCAAGAAAAACGTTGCCGCGTGCGTCGATCAGGGCCCGATCAACCTGCCTGCCATCGATAAAAGGCTGAAGCGAGGAACTCGGCAGGACTACATGACAGTGTCCGGCAGTGCCCTCATAAAGTGCATCGTTGGCAACCCACCACGAACGGCCAACGGAATCGACGACCAAGGAACTTGGCCGAGTTGAACGGCAACCCGCTGGCGGCATAGGGGGTGCCCCATATTGAGGAACCGAGGTTGACCGAAAAACGCGAATCGGTTCGTATGCGACTCGCTTCCAACCAGCCCCAGCATTCCACTGCCAGGTGGTCGCGTGGATCGTATTGAAAGCCAGCCTTCCCGCTTTATTGAAGAACGGAAGGACTGGGAAGCTTGTGGAGCCAGGGAGCTGACGGTCAGCCCACACCCGCCAATGCAGTCCGTCAAAGTAGTTGATGTCGCCACACGGTCCCTGAAAAGCGATCTGCGAATGCGGTCCATACAGCGGGCGCATGGGGTCATGGGCCGGATGCAAAAACTGAACATGCTGGCGCTGACGTTGAACCGCAAGCCGGTAGCTAGGGGTGACCGTCCAGCGTTGATCGGACGGATCGAAAAACGCCGTCAGACTGCCCGTTGGGGTATTACAGCAGGCAGGAAACAGCCACGTCCGGCCACGCGTGTCAACGTCGCTGCCGCCAATGCGACACGGATTGATCGTCGGCGGCAAAGGATAGTGAATCCAGCGCTCACCGTTCCACTCACCGAGCGCCCCGTGCGGTAGAATGGCCCAGAGGTGCCGATTGCGATCGGGCTGTAGGCTTCTGAAAGATGGCTGCACGAAAAAACGTGTCAAGGGTGTGGCACGCTTCAGCAACGAAGCTGGAGAGAATTCAACGGATCGGGTGTAAGTTGCGCCGCCAGTCGCAAGCACATCGCCGTTGTTTAAGCGGATGATGCTATGGAGGTATGCGACAGGTAAGCCTTGTTTCCAGTCAATCTTTCTGGCCGGGCCATGTGCAGGTACAAACCAAAGCCCGTCGTCAAAGGTGCCCAACCAGAATCCTTCGTGGGTGGCGAGCCCGGGCCCGACGATGCCGTTGGCATTTCCAATAACCTTCTCCCAGTGACCGCCCCGTAGACGCCATAGAACTCCAGTCTTCGGCGCATTTGCTGATAGTGATGGACCGAAGGATGGAACTGGCGTCAGCACGTAGTGATCGTTGCCGGCACGAAACACTTTCAGAACGAAGTCAAATGCTCCAGGTTCAGGATCGGAAATGCGATCCGCTCGGAGCGTATTCGTGTTAATGCTGAAAAGGCCATTTTTGAAAATCGCCGCGACTAGGTGGTTCCGATCCCAGACATCCAGGCTCGTAAAGTGGTCGCTTGGCAATCCTGGGATCTCGCCGTAATATCGGGCGCGCTTACCGTCCGTGACAACAAACCCTTGGAGCCCAAGCTCCGTTGGCGAGTTTTGCCACGGGTGGTTGCACCAGATCCATACCCTGCCATCTGCGTCGCGCATGACGCTCAAGGGCCAGTACAGCGGCGCCGCATGTTCTGAGATGTGAGGGGGTAAGTACTGGCTGACCGAAAAGGGCCAAAGAAGGTGCAGCTTTCCGTTCATGTCTAAGCGAAACAAGCTTGGCCGCTGGCGGTCGAGGAGGGTCCAGCGGGGAAAGACGCTTCCCGTCAGCATTACGATTCCCGACCCCGCCGGGCCAACCCATACTCCCGGTGGACCTCTCGGAAGAGCTGGCTGATGGGCCGGCACCGTCTGTATGAGGAGTCTGGTTCGGTTTCCTTTCCGCCAGGCGAACTCCTGCCCGGAGGAAGACCGGTGCTGGTACAGCACCAGCACGCCTCCGTTTGGCCCTTTCCAGAGACCAACCGCCATTAGTCCCTGAATAGGTGCGGAGCGCCAACTTCGATCGCGCCATCGATAAAGCCCCGATGGCCCTATAGCCCATACTGTTCCCTCTCCATCCTGCACCGCCTCCGAGACAGCCGTGGCATCGTAGCCAAAAAC
>JASHTR010000217.1 GCA_030040455.1 Terriglobia bacterium
CGCATAACCAGGGTCTTGATTTGGCTCTACAGTTGTAAGGAAATCGGAATGTCGGAACGAGGGGAAAAATATGCCCAAGCCGCACGCTGTCACGGAAGAAGGCGTGAGAATAAGCGTCCTGAGCGTCATCCGATTTTGTACTTTCGAATCTCCTCGGCGCTCACTTCGCTGCTCATACCAGGTTCTTCGGGCGCCGGGACTTCGCCGTCAATCATCCTGTGCGGCCCGCTGGTTTCCATATAAATCGCATTGGGCATGGCCAGGAGCATATTAAGGTCCGTTGGGCCGCCTCCGTGGCTGGCCACTTCGACCTCATAGCCACCAGCAATTGCAGCAATTTCCATCCACTCGCATACCCCGCCGGCGCGGCGATTATCCGGCTGTACAACGTCGGCGCCTCGTCTGGCGATAAGGTCGGCGAAAGCATACTTGGTGTTGAGATTCTCTCCGGTAGCAATTCGCATGTCCAGAGCTTGCGCCACCAGAGAGAAGCCTTCCATGTCCTGCGGAGGCAGCGGCTCTTCCAGCCAGAAGCAACCCATTTCCTGATACACTCTCCCGCGCTGCAACGCTTCCTTGCGGTCGAAAACCTGGTTGGCATCCACCATCAATCGCCGGTCCTTCCCAATCGTGTCATGCGCCAGGCGAATGCGCTGGACGTCGTCGTTCAGTGAATATTTCCCAACCTTGATTTTTACCGCCTTGTACCCCTGCTCGGCGGCAGCGACGAGCTGGCTTTTGAATCGAGATAGATCCTCATCGTTGTCGTAGTACCAGCCGCACATCGAATAGACCGGCATCCGGTCGCGGCAGCCTCCCAACATCTTGTACACCGGCAACCCTGCGTTCTTACCCAAGATATCCCAGAGGGCGATGTCGGTGGCCGCCAGAGCAAACTGCGAGACACCGGTTACTCCCTGGTAGTTCAATGCCTTCCACAGGTCGGCGCGGATGCGGCGGGGAAATGCCGGGTCTTTTCCCATGATCACGGGCTTGACTTCGTATTCGAGGATCGATTGAACGATGCGCGCGCCCTCGCCCCGATTACCGAATGAAGAGTGGGCCCACCCTGTGATGCCTGCGTTGGTGCGAATCCGAAGGACGACTGCGCCCTTATCCACGTTCAACGTCTGAAGCGCATCATAAAACGGCTCTCCGGGAGGCGGCTTGAGCAGGTCCGTTTCAACTCCGGTGATTCTCAGTTCCTTTTGCTGCTCAGCCGCAACCGGCAACTCCGCCCCCAGAGCAGGCAGTGCGATTGCCGAGCGAAGAAGGTTTCTTCTGTTCATTTTGCCTCCTGATCTGCATGCTGACGTCACCGTCACCGCGGCGAGCGCTTTCCGGCTTGCGCATTAGCTTGGTCCGCGACCGCCGCTGGATTACGGCGCGTGGCTTCTATTGTCCCATGCGCTCTTCACCGTTGGTGTCGTTCGAAGAAAGAAATGCCGGCCGGCATGGGCCGGATCACTTTTTTGATTTTGTTGACGACGGCTGTGATATCTTGCAGGGGCAGTGCCGGCGAGGATAGTAACAACCCGAACCCGGAGACCTCCGCGGCTTCGTACGCGTTGAAGCAAGTAGCGCAGACCTCCGCTTTGGGGCCTGCGGTTTCTGTCTGAAAAGCCACGGACCTGAAGAACGCAGGTTCGCGCTACAGGCCCTACCGCTTCGGTTCCCACTTCTTAAAAAACGCCACAAAGCTTTTTGCGCTCATGGATCCCGCATCGCTGAATTGTCCCTGCGTCATGGCATAGAGCAATTTGCCATGCGAATCCAGGATCGCGAGCGCCGGAATGCCGTGGCGCAGTGACACGCCATATTCCCGGACCACGTCCAGGTTCCTGTCATATTGACCCACGCTGATCGGAACCACCACGAAGTTCTTGCGCACGATCGACCCGAGCTCGCCTCGTTGCATCTGGTCATGGAGGGCATGACAATCCGGACACCAATTGGCGCCAAAATCAAGGACGACGTTCTTGTGGCTTTTTGAGGCCTCGGCGATGGCGGAAGCGATCAGGCGATGCGCGTCGGCCTGGTCATCAAAGATTTGATCGCTGGCGGCCCGGGCGACGCCGGCGAACAGGCAGACCGACAACGTCAACGCAAATGTTCGGTTCGCCCTCACCTTGCTCTCGTGGTGTAACGAAAGAAGATTGACAAACTCAAAGATGCCACGCATTCAGTTACGCACCGCTCATTTCAGCTTATTGAAGGCATCATCGACGGCTTTGAGACTCGATGCTGCGACCTCGCTGGGCAGCGGGTCAGCGCCTCGACGCGCGTAAGTCTTGTTATCCTCCTGGGCCACTTCCACCGTCTCGGTCTGATCTTTCGCCCCAAACGTGACTTTAAATGTGTAGGCCGGGCTGTTAAAGCCGAACTTGCTCATATCGTCGGGCTTCGCTGGCGGGAACGAAGAGGCTTCGAGGCCGCGCAGCGCGGAGAGAAACGCGCTCACATTATCCGAGGATGCGGGCTTTGCAGCCGGCGCCGTCTCTTTCCATTGGTTCTTCGTCTGCTCGAACGCCCAATCACCTTTGGGAGTTTTTACGTCGAGACGCTTCACGTCAAACATATCCCAGGAAAACAAATTCTTATCCCGAAAGTCGCTGGCGGTTTTCTGAAACTGGCTGACGGAGTCCTGGTCCAGAGTAAAAATCGGGCTGAGCGCGGAGTTCATAGCGTAGTAGCCCTGGCTTGCCTTTTTCCCCACCACTAACTCCTGGCTTCCCTCCGGCGTCGTCAATTTGATGGTGACCGGCGGCGCGCCAAAGCCATACTTTGGATCATCTTTCTTCTCCTCCGAGACGATGCTCTGCATCGTCATTGACTGGAGGCTATCCACCAATCCTTCTACGCTGAAGTGGTCCGCGCGGACGTCCGGGGGCAAGGAAACTTCCCAGACGCCCTCCGGATTTTTCACCAGCGTATAGCTTTGTTTGCCGGACCTCACATCAATGCGATTGATCTGGCTGGTATCGAGCGTGACCGCTCGGGTATCCCGAAGGTCAAACAGGGCCTTTTCAAGAGCCGTTTTGGTGTCCGTGGAGAGCGTAAAGACGCGCGGGTCGCCCGAAACCTGCGCGTAAATCCCGGTACCGGTCGGCGTGTCATCCCCCAGTAACAAGGTGAATTGCCGGGGCGTCGAGCTGGCGGAGACTTGGATTGTTTCGTCGGGCGGGTCAAGCCCGAAATTCTTCAGATCAGCCGGATGCGGCGCAATCACCTCGGCCACGGTCGCCCCGGTGAGGCTCTCGAGAAAAGAAAATACCTTGCCCTGGTCGGCATCGATGGCACGGGGGCTGACGATGGCCCAGGTCTTCCCCTTTGGGCCCTTTCGGTCGAGCGTAAAGCTCTTGCCATCGCGTGAGGTTACGGTCAGCGTCTGAACGTGGTCCGGGCTGAGGGTGAGGATTTTCTGCGCGGCGGTCGATGGCGTTTCTTTCTCCTCGACGCGGTTCTTGTGCTTGTTCCATCCGTTGAAGGAGAACCACAAGATGACCAGAATGGCGATCGCGATCAGCGTATTGAGGTATCTTCGGCTCACCTGCGACTCCACCACACGACAATGCCAATCACAATAATGCACACCGGAATGGCCAGGATTCGCATCAGCAGCCCACCCATCTGACTGGCCGTCAGGTTCAGGTGCTGAAATCCGGAGGTCTTGGGACGGATGGAAATGAGTCCTTCGTTGGAGCTCAGCCACTCCGCCATATTCATCACCAGGTCCCGATTCCCTTGGAATCCCAGATAGGCGTTTGCGGCGAGCAAAGAAGTCCCGGCAGCGACCAGCCGTCCCTCCTTGCCGGCCCCGTTACCGGTCAGCGTCACCGCCACGGCGACCGTGAGAGGCCCCTTGACGTCTTTTCCGGGGCGGTAAGAGACTTCTTTCATGCTGGAATTAAAGTTCGTCACGCCGAAGCTTGCATCCGAAGTCTTGCAAAGTTGATCCACCGTCACTCCGGTTTTTTCATCATTGGCAACCGTGAAGGAGCGCGAAAGCGGAAACAGGGTTGCCGTGCGCTGCAGCGGCTGAACAATGGGATTATCGCCGTAGCTTAAGATGAGCGGCATGCTGGGGCCGGTGCCAAATATCTGTCCGACGGGATTCTCATCAATCACCAGGTCGTTGCGCAGCGTGACGTTGTAATCCGAAAGCAGCCCGCTCAGGTTGGGCAAGGCAACTCCGGGGTCCAGGAACATCAGCACGCGCCCGCCGCTCTGCAGATATTTTTGAATCGCGCTGATCTCCGGAGGAAGATAGTCGTTCTTAGGGCCAGCGATGACGAGGGTGGAGCAATCGGCGGGGACCTGCATCTTCTGCATTAGGACAAGGGTTTGGACTTCGCTGTCTTCGTTCTGGAGAGCCTGCTTGAGTTTTGAATAACCATCGCGGTCAACGCTTGCGAGATCGCGCTCGCCGTGTCCCTGAACGAAATAAATCATCTTCTCGCCTTTTATAAGGCGAATGAGCGCGTTGGTGATGCCCTCCTCCGTGGCGTCGGTAGCTTGCAAGTGACGGCTGCCGGCAGCCACGTAAATGGAGCCGTAATTCTCGACGCCGAAGGCGTGGGCAAGGCCGGGATCGCGGTTGGGATCCACGTACCTGACGTGGATGAACTTCGAGCCGGAGGAATAGAGATCCATCACATCGCGACGCTGCTGGAAGCCGCTCTGACGGTCAAAAACGTAAATGGTCACCGGCTGATCGAGCCCCTTTAGAATCTTGTGTGTCTGGGGCGAGAGGCTGAAGATTTTATTGGGGGTAAGGTCCAGATGATGGTCGTTGCGGTTCACAAACCAGTTGCACAGCACGATGATGGCAATCACCACCACAATATAAATTCCGAGGTTCACCCCGCGCACAACCCGTTTGCCCGCGCTCGCGGGTCCCTGCGGACGTTCGTGTTCTGCCATAATCACGGCCTCCCCTTCAAGGCTTCGAGCGAGCGGGCGGTAAGGAACAGCCCGATCACAATCACCGAGACGTAATAGACCACGTCGCTCAAATCAATCACTCCTTTGGCGAAGTTATCGAAGTGCGTGGTGAGGGACAAATATGAGAATACCTTTCCTGCATTGCTGCTGGAATAAGCGTCTACCCAGTTCGACACGTAGAGGAGCAAAAAGACCGCAAAAGCAACCGCGCCGGCAATAATCTGGTTCTTGGTGAAGCTCGAGATCCACATGCCCAGCGCCAGCAGGCCCGCGCCAAACAGAAGCAGCCCTAAGGCGTTGGCGAGGAGCGGCAAAGCGTTTGGGTTGCCGTAAATGAAGAGGAACGCGATGTAAATGAAGGTGAGAATCATCAACACGATATAAAGCCCCAGCGCACCCAGGAACTTGCCCATGATGATCTGAAAATCCGTTAGCGGAGAAGTGAGGAGCAACTCGATCGTCCCGGAGCGCTTCTCCTCCGCGAAGAGCCGCATCGTGATCAGGGGAACCAGAATGAGAAGCACGACGGTGAGGATGCCTTCAAACAGCGGCCGGATGATCCATTCATTGACGTTCGGCGAAGGGCCTCCCATCCCCCCCATTTCCATCATCCGAAAAACCTGAACGATATACGTGGCGACGAAGCTGTAAAAGAAAAATCCGCAAAGGCCGGAATAAATAGCAAGCACCAGGTACGCGATCGGGGAATGGAAATAGGCGCGGAGCTCTTTACCCGCCACCGCCAGTATGTTTCGCATTTTAACTCCTCTTCAAATCAGAAAGCAGAAGTCAGAAATCAAAAAACGCAGTCTCTTCATAACGGGTTTCTGCTCTGGCCATTGCTAGCGATCTGAGGTGATAATTTCGCTTTCTTGATGAGAGTGACCAAAATCGCAGCGATCTCTGACACCTCAGTCCTCAGAGAAAGCAGCCGCGAAGCAGGAACAATCCCCGCACCTTCCAGAAGTTCGATCCAGTAAAGGGTTTCTTCGATTTCCATTAATCCGACGTTGAGCTTGGCCGCATACTCGGACTTTGAACGCGCTCTGAGCCCTTCCCTGTAATTCGCTCCCACTGCCGTTCCACAGCGCAACAGTTGTTTCCCGATTGTCTGCGATTCGGCTTTCTTTGGCAGAGCACCATACAACCGGATAATCCGCAACGCGAGATCCCTGGTCCGGTTCCTCATGTCGGGCGCCATTTATATCTTTTCAGCCGTTAGATTTCGTGCCGCTTCGGACACCACTGTTTTTACCTTCTGCTTTCTGATTTCTAGTTTTTGATTTGTTCTTCGTGCGTCGTCAGTTTCAGGAAAATATCCTCCAGGCTCATGCCGCTGGTGCGAAGTTCCAGCAGACGCCATTGGGATTCCACCACGGCGCGAGCGAGCTCCGCGCGTACATCTTTCTCTTTCGTGGCATGGACTTCAAACGTCGCGCGGCCGTTGGCCCCGTCGCTCTCCTCCACCCGGCTGACGCCTTCTACCCGCTCGAGTCGAGCCTTTATTTCTTCTCTCGGCCCCTCCGCCGTTACCAGGACGCTCTCAAATCCCTGGAGCCGCTGCGTCAGCTCGTCTGGCGTTCCCACCGCCGCCACCTTGCCGGCATTGATCACGACGACGCGGTCGCAGGTCTTTGAGACTTCCGGCAGGATGTGAGTGCTGAGGACGACGGTGTGCTCGCCGGAAAGGCCTCGAATCAGGTCGCGGGTCTCATGGATCTGCTTCGGGTCGAGACCGGCGGTCGGCTCGTCCAGAATCAGAACATCGGGGTTGTGAATCAATGCCTGCGCAAGACCTACCCGCTGCCGGTAGCCCTTGGAGAGTTTTCCGATTTGCCGTGACTGCACGTCGGCGATCGCGCACTTTTCACTCACTTCATCGACGCGCTTCCGCAGCTCGCCGCGTGGCACCCCTTTGATGCGCCCGACAAATGCGAGATATTCAGAAACCTTCATCTCCGGGTAGACGGGCGGACTCTCCGGCAGGTAGCCGGTGTGTCTTCGTGCCTCGATGGATTCTTCCTCCACATCGTAACCCGCCACGGTTACCTTGCCGGAAGTGGGAGGCAGATAACCGGTGATCACGCGCATGGTGGTGGTTTTCCCGGCACCGTTGGGGCCGAGAAAACCCAGCACTTCTCCCTTGGACGCTTCAAAACTGATCTCGGAAACGGCCACGGTCGGGCCATAACGTTTGGTCAACTGATGGACTTCGATCATAGAACCCGATCCTTCTTTCTTTCCGTATATGCAGTTGCGGGGGAATCGACAACCTGTCGGGCCTTCAAAATTATTACGAATACCAGACTTTCATAAAGGTTGCCACTGGTTTATTGCAGACGCCGCGTCCTGCTCTCTGCCGAGGCTGTTCATTATGTCACAATACGATGCAATTTTCAGCACTTCAGGTCGGGGCGGGAAATGCGGGCGCCGTTCAGAGGGCCGAGAATGGTGAGGCCGATGCGACTGGGGTTCAGGAGCTCGCCCGCCACCTTCAGCACGTCCTGCGCGGTGACGGCATCCACGCGCCGGGCAACTTCGTCCATGCTCATCTGCTGTCCAAAATACATCTCCTGGCGCGCCAGGTTCGACATGCGGCTGGTGGTGGATTCGAGACCCAGAAGGGTGCTGCCCTTCAGATAATCCTTCGCGCGCTGGAGCTCGTCTTCGGGAAGTGGCTGCGTCTTCATCCGGTGCAATTCTTCAACAATTAATTGCACCACCTGGCGCACGTTTTCCCGGGCCGTGCCGGCGTAGATGGTGAGGTAACCGGCATCCTGAAAACTGCTCAGCGCGGAAAAAACGGCATAGGCCAGCCCGCGCTGCTCGCGGATATTCTGAAAAAGATGGGAACTCATTCCACCGCCCATCACGGTGTTCATAATGTAAGAGGCGAAACGCATCTCATGCAAATGGGAATAGGCCGGAGTGCCCAGGCAGATGTGCACCTGCTCCAGATTCTTCTTGTGCCGGCAGCGGATGACAGGATGGGGCACCGGCACCGGTCCCTCAAAGGACCGTTTGCCCGGTCGGGCCTTTGCAAACTGCTTTTCCACCAGGTCCACAATGCGCTGATGCCGCAGTCGGCCCGCAGCAGAGATCACCATGTTGCGCGGCGTGTAATGTCGATGGAAATAATCCAGCAGGAGCCGGCGGTCAAAGCTTCTCACGGTTTGCCGCGTGCCGAGAATCGGGCGTCCCAGAGCATGACCGCGCCAGTAACTCTGCGTGAAGATCTCGTGCACCAGGTCGTCCGGCGTATCTTCAACCATCTTGATTTCTTCCTGCACCACCTGGCTCTCCCGGCGGATATCCTCCGGGCGAAGCAAAGGATTTTTCACCAGGTCCGTCAGCACGTCAAAGCCTCTCGGAACGTGCTCATCCAGCACCTTCATCGAGAAATTCGTACATTCCTTGGCGGTAAAGGCGTCCATGTGACCGCCGATCGCGTCGGCAGACCGCGCAATCTCTTCCGCCGTGCGGTTTTTTGTGCCCTTGAAAACCATATGCTCCAGGAAATGAGTAATTCCATTTTCCATTTCCGTTTCGTGTCGCGACCCCGCGCGAATCCAGATGCCCATTGAGACCGAGCGGACAGTGGGCATCTTTTCCGTAATCACGGTCAGACCGTTAGGCAGAACCGTTTTTTGAATTGCAGGCATGATTTGACCTTTTTTTATTGTGGCACAAATGAAAAGAAAGGGCTATGAGAGATTGGCAGGATATCGCGTTCATACGGCAGTCCCGTCAACAAGAAGTGAGACTTCGGGTTTCGGCATCAAAATGGATGGTAAGTATATGTCTTTTCATCAAGTTATCTCACAATGATGATCGTATGGGGCGGCGTCAGGCGCAATGACTTAGAAGCTCCTGAAGTTTCATGCTTTATGGAAGTCGCAAGGCGACATGAGCGGCGGATTTTTCGATACCTTCGGAGGCATTACCCCAACTGTTAAAATTTAATTGAATTCACGGCGAAAAGACTCTGTGGGTCATATTTCTGTTTGAGACCCTCCACCAAAGTCCAGCGTGGACCGTAATGGGATTTCCATCCGCTTGCGTCAAAGCCAAGCCACCCGGAAGGATAGCGCTTGCCACCTATCAATATTGCACCGCGACTAGCCTGTTCCAACAGAGGAAGGAATTCAGGAAGAAGAGGATTGGGCATAGCGGGAAGTATTCCAAAGCCCATGACGTACTCGCCCGCCGGACGCATAAAAAGGGGAACAGAGGATGACGAGCCGCGAGCCGGCCACAGAAGCGCATGACCGCCTTGAAGAGCATTTGGAGGAATGCCGGCAAGGACGTCGCTCAGAAAGCCCGAAGCAACTTCCCAAGGCAGGATGCATTCCATCCACGGATGGGCGCAGTCCCAGAAGCCGCCGCGTTTCCAGAGAGCAAACAGGGGATCAAGGCGCGAAAAAAAATCTCCAATCTCTCGATCCTCCGTATGAACGTGATCGTAGAAGTCGAGGCCGAGCAGGGCATCTTTCCCGCCTTCACTATCATTGCCGTCATTAAGCTCCAGGGAGGCATGGAGCGGGAAAAACCATCGGGCAAAAGGTTTCAGCCCGCCTGCAACCGTTTTGAACCCTTGAGGCAGCGGGGCACACCAGGATTCAAGGTAATCAAACGGCCCGCCCGCCATCATGCGTTCGAGGTCGCCCTGCAAGGCGTCCAACTCATCGTAAAGCAGATAGAACGTCCTGACTTTGGGCTTGTGGCGACGAAGGCGGAGAGTGGCCTCGGTGATGACGCCAAACGCGCCCAACCCGGCACGCACCGCATCAAAAAGCCCGGCCTCGGAGGCCGGCGAGCAGCGCACGATTTCGCCTTGTCCGGTAACGACTTCTAATTCAAGGCAATGATCCGCCTGAGTTCCGTAGCGCCAGGAGGCAACTCCGATGCCGGCGGTCGAGAGCGTACCGCCCAC
>JASHTR010000218.1 GCA_030040455.1 Terriglobia bacterium
CAAAAGACAGGCCCGATGGCTTCCTTCCAATCGCAATGCTTTGTGCGGCGGCCCAAGAATATCTGAAGAACAATTTGGGGATGCTGTGCTTGATCGTGATCGTCATCGTGGTGGGCGCTTTTTTCTATCGCCGCCTGACACGAAGCCATTTTCAAACATGAGCGAGTTACTGTAATGGCCGTTCCATGCTGAAAACGAAGCTTTCTGTGCGGAGCCGATACGATGGAGTAAGGAAAATCCTGAGGACAAATTCCCACCGCCTCGAGTCCGGAGAAGCAAATCGCAGGTCGCGGAGGTAGACCGCATAACCCTCCTCGGTCCTCGCGACCATTGCCCAGGGGAAGCGCGCGAACTGGAGGAAAATTCCGGCTGCCGGCGTCTTTTGTGCCGCAGCCAATGCAGGAGAAGGACTCGGTTTAGGAAGCGTTTCCGCGTCTTCAACATCCACGTCATCCGCCAGGGAGTTCGCTCGCAGGATATAATCCGCGCGGCCCGTCTCTACCACCCCGATCCATCGAAATGGGCTGAGCGGCGAAGGAAATGCGCCCACTCGCAAAGGATTCTCTTGGCCGAAACTGTGCGAGTTAAGCATCCCCAGGGCCCGGCGATGGGAGAAGTCTCGCAACCCCCAAATGGCCACCACCGCGCAGAGCGAAAAGATCGCTCCATTTCTTGCCGCTGCCAGGCTGGACTGCCTCGCACCCACCTCGGCCGCCACTAGCCTCAATATCGCCGGAACGCCCAGACCGAGAATCAGCACCAGGAGCAGATAGGGCCCCACGATGGGCATAATGTCCCAGGCGAACCAGCGTTCGCTGAAAGGAAGGAAGGGCCGAATGCCATAAGCGTTGGTGAAATCCATCAGCACGTGGCAGGCAGTCGCGATCCAGCAAACGAGGAAAAGCCACTTGAACTTAAGTTGCGGAGCGTCTTCCTTTGGCGCTGCTCTCCGACCGCACAGCCAGATTACCGCGGCAAGGATGACGGCAAGCCCGGTAAGCCCGACGAGTGAATGGGTGATGCCACGGTGATACCTTAGATAGTCGATCCCACCGCCTGGCGAGGCAACAACGTCAATATCCGGCAGGTTGGATCCGATGATGAGAGCCAGGAGAGAAAATCGAGTTTTCCGGTTAAGGCCGGCTTGGCTAAGGGCGATTCCGGTGAGCGTGTGGGTTACGTTATCCATAAGGAAGCCGTCGGCGGTCAGCGATCAGCTTTCACCTTGAAGTCTTGCTGCGGATCGATGATGGCTGATCGCTCAAGGCTGAAAGCTGCGGGACCAGAATAACAGGAAAAGGAGTTTTTTCAGCGTCTCGTTCTCATCGAAATCGCGCCGAAGTTGGCTCGGAAGCGCTTTGGAAGCTCCAGGATTTCTGGAATGTTAAAAGGAAGTTTTCAGGCGGGAATCAAAATCGTTTTCACCATTGCCCGGTGCAAGCTGAGTGGATGAACCACCAAAAATACGAATCCTCTCGCCAAGGCGCCAAGACAGGTTGAAAGTTCAAAGTCGAGAGTCGTAAGCTTATAAGGATTAAGTTCTTTAACTTTTGACTTTTGCCTTTCAACTTGTTTTTCGGCTTTGCAACTTGGCGCGAGGTTTTTTGCTCGTCATCCAAAACTATCTTTTGCATTTTCGGAGACGCGCCGCTTCAAAGGACTATTATCAACGCGCGCAAAAGAACCGAGAGCTTCCACCATCCGACGCTGCTCGCGGTTCAGATGCGCCGGGATGACCACCTGTGCTTTCACGTAAAGGTCGCCACGCCCCCGCCTTTCAACGTTGGGCAAGCCCAGACCTCGCAACCGGAAAAGAGTGTCCGGCTGTGTTCCTTCCGGGATCTGCAGCTTCTCAACGCCGTTAAGAGTTGGCACCTTGATTTCCGTCCCCAGGATCGCCTGGGTGATGGAAATGGGGATGGTACAATGAAGATCGTTCCCCTGCCGTTCGAAGAAGGCATGTTTACGCACACGCAACACCACGTAGAGGTCGCCGGCCGGACCGCCCTGGGCGCCGGCCTCGCCTTCTCCGCTGACCCGCAGCCGCATCCCATCTTCAACGCCGGCTGGAATTTTGATCCCAAGCACCCGCTCTTCGCGCCGCCGGCCCTCCCCGTGGCAAGTGGGGCAGGGCTCACGAATCGCCTGGCCTGCACCCCGGCATTGCGGGCAAGTTTGCGAGAGCGTAAAGAAGCCCTGCTGCGTACGGATTTGCCCGCGACCGCCACAGGCCGGGCAGGTGACCGGCTGGCTTCCCTTCCTTGCGCCCCGTCCACCGCACTCTGAGCACGTCTCCATGCGAGGAATTTTGATCTTCGTCTCGAGGCCTGTCGCCGCCTCCTCAAAAGCGATTTCAAGATCATAGCGTAAGTCGGCGCCCCGCTCAGGACCGCGCCGCCGGGCACGGCCCTGCCCGAAGATGTCTCCAAACCCAAAGAGATCGCCAAAAGCCCCAAAAATGTCCCCAAAGTCCGCAAAGATCGTCGAGGAGAAGTCCGGTGGCACGCCCGAAGCACCGCTCACACCCGCATGACCAAAACGGTCGTAGGCGGCGCGTTTTTGCGGGTCGGCCAGCACGCTATACGCCTCCGTGATCTCTTTAAACCTCTCAGTAGCTTCATCTTTACTGTTGGGATTACGATCTGGATGATACTGAAGCGCCAGCTTCCGATAGGCGCTCTTCAGCTCCTGATCTTCAGCGTCCCGCCCGACGCCCAGAATCTCATAATAATCACGCTTAGCGCTCAATGAACCCCTCGCTCGAAAGCAGTGACAAGTGACAAGTGATGAGTGAACGCAGACTGAGGAGTTAATTCACAGAACCGTTGAGCCATTGAACAAACGACTCAATCACTCAATGAACCCATTTCCGCCACTCTTCATTTATTGCTCATCCCTCGTCGCTGTCCTTCGGTGGCACCGCCACCTTGACAACTGCGGGGCGGAGAAGGCGATGCTTCAGCTTGTAACCCCTCTGAAGCTCGCCGATCACCTCGTGATCCCGGGCACCTTCCACTTCAACGGTTTCGACCGCCTGGTGCACCTCCGGATCGAATATTTTCCCCTTGGCCTCCACAACCCTCAGCCCGGCGCGGGCCAAGGCTTCCATTAACTGTCGATGGATCAACTCCAGGCCCTCATAAAACTGCGGCAGTACGCGCGCATTGCGGTGCTCGAGCGCCCGCTCGAACCCATCCAGGGCAGGAAGAAGTGAGTGGATCAAGTCTGTATTCGCGTGCTGAAGGAAGTCCTCTTTCTCGCGCTGGATTCGCTTGCGAAAGTTTTCCAGCTCCGCCTGGACGCGAAGAAGACGGTCATACAACTCCTCTTTTTCCGAACGCAATCTCAGGTAAGCTCCCGGCAGATCCTCCGGAAGCTGCGATGGCCCCGCCCCTGTCTCCCTGGATTCTGCGCC
>JASHTR010000003.1 GCA_030040455.1 Terriglobia bacterium
TCATCACCTGTTGCGCCGAAGCGCGCAGGGAAAGCCGCGGCACGCATTATCGCGCAGATTTCCCCCTCCGCAATGGTACCGGACCCGCCCTGCACTCCTTCATCTCCCGGTACTCCTCTGTCTATTTCCAGTAAGCGCCCTTAGCGAAGCAGGAACGCATTGGGCAAGGCGCAGGGAATCATGCTCTGAACTTCTGCGATGCCGTCAACGAACCTCACCCGCTGGGTCCCGAACTCAATCCACCGGCCCGGCTCGCGGCAGATCGCCTCCTTCACGCATCCGGGGATACGGGACAGATCGAACCGCTTGCTCATCCCTTCGGCCTCGCTAGCAGACTCGACAGTCTCGATCGACTGCATATTCCCTCCTGGGTTGTTCCTTCATCCTGGCTCTTGATCGCTGGCGGATTTCGGAGAGGATCATAGGAATCAGGCGGCGCAGCCGAAGCTCATCGCTCGATTGCGCAGGACGGAAACCATGTTGATAGCCCAACTCCCAATAAGCTTGTTCCGCGTCGCGAGCGCCAGCAAATTTCCGGGCAAAATGATAATGCGCCGCCGAAGGAACATTTACATCCGATTTCCCTCGCAGTGAGTGGTCCGCGGTCGCAGCGCCGATCAAGCAGCAGCAGGACTGATACGTCAACTTTCCGCTACGGGCGTGAGCCAAGAGCCATGCCAGCCGTTCATCCGAATACGCTGTCCTCAAGTATTGGCGAATCGAGTTCTTTCTTAATCGAAAACTGAGATTCATAAGTTCCCTCCCAAGGCCCGTCATGGCCCGGCCTTTCGATGAGCAATTTCCCACCCAAACCCCAGATTCGCCCGTTCCTGAATTGCTACTCGCTGAAGGGGCTGAAACTATTTGGGCTTAGCAAAATCCGCTGCCGCCCCTGCCTTGCCTAAGGTTGTTATTGCTAAGTGCGTCATCAGGAAGGCTCTTTCCTCCATTGGATAAAATAATTGCCATAAAGAGTGAAATAAGATCGCCCGGAGCTATGTACTCTCTCGTTATTCTTCATACCCTATGGGACCCGGCAGAAGATCGTAGACAGAACCAACGTTCGCGTAGCAGCGGGTTTACCCGCCAGACAAAATGGCGGCATAAAGCCGCCCCTACACGCCCGAAAGTGAGAAGGTGTGAATAAATTGCGCCGAACCCGTCATCCTGAGCCGATTCGCTCTTCCATTGGCGAATCGCTTTGAGCCCGTTCGCTCCGCTTCGAACGGTCCCTTCGCTTTGCTCAGGGCAGGCTCTGAGCGTAGCGAAGGATCTCAGGGCAGGCTCCGCGAAGAGGCTCACGGTAAACTCCGCGAAGGATCTCGGCATTTTGTTTTCAAACAAATACGGGGATGCTTCGCTGCGCTCAGCATGACAGATTCGAATTTATTTACACCTTCTGAGGCATTACGCATTCGACTCATATCGCATCGATTCATTGACGGTTATCTGAAGCCTATGCTAGTTTCGAAGTAGATGAATATACCTGATGGCAAAGGAGACTAGTTGGTTTTTCCCCTGCTTTTTTTGGCGCAAGGTGAAATTGCGGAACTCCTGGCGGACACAGGGCTGGTTGCATGGATTGTGTTGCTGATTCTTCTCTTCTTTTCTATCTTTTCCTGGGCGATCATCTTCAAGAAATATCGGGCGTTCAAGAGTGCCTACCGGCAATCCCAGGAGTTTATCCGTATTTTCCGTCAAAGCAAAAAGCTTTCTGACATCCGCTCATCGGCAGACCTTTTGCCCGCAAGCCCACTACCGGGTGTCTTCAAGGGCGGGTACCGCGAAATAGAAAGCCAGGCGGTTTACACCGAGAATCCCGGAAAACCACGCATCCGAAGCCTGGAAGCCGTCCGGCGCGCCCTACAGATTGCCTGCTCGGAAGAATTATCGCAGATGGAACACTGGCTGAGCTGGCTGGCAACGACGGGCGGCGTATGTCCCTTTATTGGATTGTTTGGAACCGTTTGGGGCATCATCGACGCTTTTCACGGCCTGGGAGCGGCGAGCACGGCTTCGCTCCAAAGCGTTGCGCCAGGCATCGCCGAGGCGCTGATCACTACCGCGGGCGGGCTCTTCGCCGCAATTCCCGCCGTGATCGCCTACAATCACTACCTTCAGCGCATCAAAGAATTTGGGGGATTGCTCGACGAGTTCTCTCTGGAGTTCCTGAACATGACGGAGCGTTACTTCACGTAAGCGGAGGTGGATCGTGGCCTTCACAACTTCCAAGGGAACAACGCAAACGGCGCTGGCGGATATTAACGTCACACCTCTCGTCGACGTGGTTCTGGTCTTGCTAGTCATTTTTATGCTCACCGCGCCCATCCTGCAATCCGGGATCGAAGTGACCCTGCCCAAAACCCGGACGGTTAAAGTAGTGAAGAGCGAAACAGTGGTGATTACGATTGATAAGGAACAAACCCTGTATGTGGGCAACAACCCGGTGAATATCCATGCTCTAGGCTCCGTCGTCGAACAAAAGCTTAATGGGAATGCAACGAATCCCGTTTACATCCGCGCGGATCAGTCCGTCCCGTACGGGGTGATCGCGGGGGTCATGGACGCGTTGCAACAAGCCAACGTGACCAATCTCAGCCTGGTGACCCAGCCCTTGCGAACGAAACGAGCTGAATAAACCGGGCTGGAGTGGGGGGCGCCCTCGCTGCCGCTCGGCGACGTAGGTATCGCCGCCACAAGAAATGGAATGTCGTGAATGGCAGCCACAACGTTTCCATTGGCATTCCGGCGTCGTGAAGGCCTTCGCGGCTCTTTGGTAGCCTCGGTGCTCTTTCATCTCGGGCTGGGGGCGGCGGTGGTTGTTTATTCGATTGTGGGCTTTCGGCACAACCTGGGATGGGGTAACAAGTGGGCTAAAGGCAGCGCCGTGCATGTCAACATGGTTTCTACGCTTCCCGGAATTCCTTTGCCGCACCCTATGCTTCAAACGCCAAACACCCTCCACACGGAAAATCCCGGGCTCTATGAGGCCCAGCCGGAGCCGCTGACCCCACCTCCGCCCAACGCGGTAGAAATTCCCAGGTTCAAGAACCTTCAAAAACTCCTGCCGCCGGTGCGCACCAAGCAGCCGACCCCGGTGGTACTGCCTCCTCAAAGGCGTCTGCTGGTGAATAAGCGCATTCAGAAACAAATCCTCGTGCCGCCGCCGAACGCCATCCCTACGGGGGCGAGCGGGAACCCGGCCATGAATTTTGGTCAGATTGTGAACAGCAACGGCCAGGGCGTTCTGGTGTTTCAAGGCGGGAACTTCGGGGAGCTTTACGGATGGTACGTTGAAGCGGTCAAGAATCGCATTAGCAGCAATTGGTTACTTTCCATCATCAACCCGGAAATTTTATCCGCCCGTCGCGTCTACGTTGAATTCACTGTCCTGCGTGACGGGACGATCACGAACGTGAGCTTGACGCAATCGAGCGGAATCCCGGAAGTTGACCGGTCTGCACTGCGGGCCGTGTATGCCTCAAGCCCGCTGGCCGCACTTCCAGCAAGCTACAGAGGAAAGGATATCCGTGTTGATTTCTACTTCGACTTTCACCGCTAAGCTGGCAGCACAAGATGATCGCGCAAAGAAGGAATAACCTGCATCCCGAACTCCAGGCTTGAATCCCATGAAACTAATGAAACGTACTACCATTTTTATAGTTTTTGCGTTTGCTGCCCTTGCCGTTGGGTTGTGGGTTGAACCTCCGCTTCAGGCCCAAAACAACTGGCTCGAAATAGGGATTAATCACGGCAACCCGCTCATTCGGATTGCCGTGGCCAATTTCCCGGCGCAGTCGAATGAGTCCAATCTCAGCGGCCTGACCAGCGAATTCAATCAGGTCCTGTGGAACGACCTGGAGAATGCCGGCATTTTCCAGATGGTGAGCCGGAGCTATTATCCGCTCCAGACGCCCTCCGATCCGAGCGGAGTAAACTTCGGCCAATGGACGGACCCTCCGCTTTCCGCCCAGTTTCTGGCCTTCGGCAACACGGCCGATATCAACGGCAACCTGGTCGTCACCGCCTATCTCTATGACGTGAAGAATCCAGCGAATCCTGCAGTCCTGGCCAAGAGGTACATCGCCACCCTCAACGAGGTCTCAACACGCGAGACCGCGCACCGGTTTGCCAATGAGATCATTCAGACCCTGGGCGGGGGCATCCCCGGCATCAACCTCAGCCAGATTGCCTTCGTTAGCAATCGCAGCGGCCACGAGGAGATCTGGGTGATGGATTACGACGGATTCAATCAGCATCCCATCACCAGCTATGGGTCCCTCAGCCTGACGCCGCGCTGGGCGCCCGACGATTCGAAACTGGCGTTTACGAGCTATGCCAGCGGCAATCCGGAAATAGATGTGTATTCATTCTTCACTCACCACCTGCTTTCTTTCCCGCATTATCGGGGCTTGAACACAACCCCGGCGTGGTCGCCCGACGGCAAGAAAATTGCCTTTTGCTCGAGCATGAGCGGCACACCGGAAATCTACGTCTCCAATGCCGACGGGTCCGGCTTGCAACGGCTGACCTTCAGCCCGAGCGTCAACATCTCGCCTGTCTGGAATCCCAAAACCGGCAACGAAATCGCGTTTGTGTCTGACCGGAGCGGCACGCCGCAGATCTACATCATGAATTCTGACGGCACCAACCTCCGCCGCCTGATCACGGCCAGTGGCGACGCGGTTGCGCCCTCCTGGTCTCCCAACGGCCTGTTTATGGCCTATTCATGGGCGGTCTCGGAGACGGGAACGTATGACATTTATATCATCGAAATCGCTACGGGAAGAATCGTCCAGCTCACGCACGATGTCGGTCGCAACGAGCATCCGTGGTGGGCGCCCGACGGCAGGCACCTGGTGTTCGAATCCACCCGCAGCGGCAAGAAACAGGTCTGGATGATGCTGGCGGACGGATCCGACCCTAGACAGCTTACAACGACGGGAGAGAATTGGAACCCAAGCTGGTCAAACTAAGGTCCTCAGCAAAGCTTTCCGTTGCGTGACGTCGGTTTGCATGCTCCGCAGCACGCCTTTAGGCTATTGAAAAACTAATAACATCAATATCATGTGATAATTAATGTGCATTTCACGCTTGATTCCAGGCAGCTTTTCCTGCTGCAAGCCCCGCTGAGGAGGGGCAAAAATCAAAAAAAGGTTTTGTTTTCTGCTATTTTCATGTTAGTATGTTTTCCCTTAAGTGAAATATTCCCTTCGAAGGCGAGGCGAACAGGCCCGCATGACCCGCTGAAGAAGGCGTAGGCCCTTGAACTAAACAACAGAAATTCAGCCTCTATATCAGAAGCTCTATTACGGACTTAGGAGGAGAGATAATGGCGAATAGAAAGCGAGTTCTTGCTGTTTTAGTCGGTTTGCTGGGAGTGGTTTTGCTGGCAGGTGCGTGTCACAAGAAGAAGATTGCCGCACCACCGCCTCCTGCGCCGCCGCCGAAGCCTGCTGCCCCCACCGTTTCATTGACGGCAGAGCCCAGCACGATTGAAAAGGGTCAGTCTTCGACGCTGAGCTGGACTTCCACGAATGCCACCAGCCTGGATCTCGAGCCCACCATCGGGTCCGTTCAGGCACAGGGATCGACCAGTGTAACGCCTGATGACTCGACGACGTATACGATCACCGCGACCGGCCCGGGCGGAACCGCGACGGACACGGCGCGCGTCACCGTCACTACGCCGCCACCGCCGCCACCGCCACCCGCTCCGACAGTGTCTGAGGAGGACCTCTTCAACCGCAATATCAAGGACGCCTATTTTGACTTCAACAAGTCAACGATCCGTCCGGATGCGGCCCAGGCCCTCACGGCGGACGCTGACTTCCTCAAGCAGCATCCTGACATCAGCTTCACGATTGAAGGACACTGCGACGAGCGAGGAAGCGAAGAATACAACCTCGGCCTGGGTGACCGTCGCGCCACTGCTGTCAAAAACTTCCTGGTGAACCTCGGAGTTTCTGCAGACACGATCACGACCATTTCTTATGGGAAGGATCGCCCGTTCTGTACGGATCACACCGAGGATTGCTGGCAGCAAAACCGCCGTGGCCACTTGGTATACGGCACTGAATCCAAGCAGTAATAAATAACAGGGGTACGCCGGAGGAGCCGCTGGGCTCCCTCCGGCGCGCTTCTTCCTGCCTGCCCCCTCCGGCCAAATCCCAGTTTTCCAGCCGCTCCAGCGCACGTGTCGATGCTGTAGCGCCGGTGTCTCCGATGTACGGACTCCGATGGACTCCATCGGAGTCCAGAAATCGGACCGCGCCGGCTTGTCAAGTTAAGTTCAAGACTTCGTAGACGCAACCGGCGGCTTTGCCGCTCGATATGCGGAAGCCACAAAAGGTGAAGACAAGCAAAGAGCATCTCGCAAAGGCGCAAAGTCACGCAAAGAAACCCAAGGAATTCCACTTCGCGTTTCTTGGCGCCTTGGCGTCTTTGCGAGAGGATGTTAGTTTTTTCATAGATTCACAGG
Source organism: Terriglobia bacterium (assembly GCA_030040455.1). Lineage (GTDB taxonomy): Bacteria > Acidobacteriota > Terriglobia > UBA7540 > UBA7540 > RH2-MAG17b. The sequence goes on from JASHTR010000003.1 coordinate 6,482, forward strand.
CTTTCCCTACATCAGGTGGCAAAGCCACCGTTCGCGCGAGCGAACCCCCGTCAATGTTATATTTGAGTGTGCCAGGCGTGGGGCGTCTGAAGCGCAGGCTCGATTGTCTCTGCGCAGTGAGGGTCGCATAGGTTTTCACCAGGCGAGCTCAAATGTTCAGGAAGATTCTCGTTGCCAACCGTGGGGAGATCGCGCTGCGCGTGATTTGCGCCTGCAAGGACCTGGGCATCCGCACAGTTGCGGTGTATTCCGAAGCGGACCGCGATGCGCTGCACACGCGCTTTGCCGATGAGGCCATTTGCATTGGGCCGCCACGGAGCGCCGAAAGCTACCTTAATATTGCCAGTATCATTTCGGCAGCGGAAGTGACGGATTCCGAAGCC
>JASHTR010000219.1 GCA_030040455.1 Terriglobia bacterium
CAGGCCTCTCCCGTATCTCTAACATCTACCGGAAAAGAGTGATGCAGAAGAATAGACCGAATCCCGGCTCGTTTGTGAATTTCGACTCCATTCCCTGGGTGGCCCGGCTTCCCATGCTGGCCCAAGGCGATTTTCAAGCCCGCATAGAGCTGGCTCGCGCCACCATGCTTACCGGAAAAGATGTCATTCTGAACGACGATGTGGACCTCTCTTTCCCGGTCGATCTGTTTCACTTCTGGGTGTTCTTCGCCGCGCAGATGCCGGACGCCTCCAAAGCGGACTGCCTGATCGGCCGCACCAATGTGCGGTATGAAATCTTCAGCCACCCGCAGACCAGCTCCACCTTGCGCGAGGTGGGAAGGTTTTTTAACGGATCCGCCGAGCCCAGTTACCTTTACGAAAATACGTGCGTGCTACCAAGGGCTTACGCCGTGCCTGCGGCGCTCTACTCTGCCAGCCCGCTTGAGACGCTCACGCGCCTTTCGATGCCGGCGTTCGACGTTCGTGGGAGCATCATATTGCCGGGCAAAGAAGGAAAGACTCTCCTTTCCCCGGTGCCTGCCGATAAGGGGCCGAGCGAGCAGCGCCCCTTCGAAAACCCTGCCGGAAGCGTGAAAATCCTGAAATATCATCCGAACGCAGTAACGCTGATCGCCGAGATGAATCGCCCCGGGTACGTGGTTTTGCTTGACCGCTATTCCCCGGATTGGCGCGCTTTCGTGGATGGGGTCTCGGCTCCCGTGCTGCGCGCCAATCTCATGTTCCGGGCCGTGCGGGTTGTGGCCGGCAAGCACCTGATCCGATTTGAATATCACCAGTCCGGCCTGGCTCTAGGGGCGGTGATTACGGCGTTGACGTGGCTTTTGCTCCTGGCAGGCTTTGTGCTAGACCCAACCTAGCGTCCAACACTTCTTTATATATACGGGAGCCTTGGAGTGCGGCAGCTTGCTGCCGCTTTGCGCTGGCGAGCTTGCTCGCGGCGCTGACCGCTGACCGCGCTAGCTATAGGCGTGCCGCCCTTTTGCGTGGCGGGATAAACCCGCCGCCACGGCGCAAGAAATCGGATTTTGGTGGACGCGAAGGGATTCGAACCCTCGACCTCAGCGTTGCGAACGCCGCGCTCTCCCAACTGAGCTACGCGCCCCGGCTTTGACCAATATAACATGAGCAGTAGCGCAGCGTTCGCTTACGAACGCTGCGGCTTTTCCGAATAAATGCCGCACAGAAACGGAGGTGTGCGTTACGTCTAACCACCCATCACTCAAAAACCGTCGGTGCGGATAACGGTGCTGGGGCTCATTTTTCTCACCACTCATCACTTTTCACTCATCACTGTCGTAGAATGGAGGTGAGGGGGATTGCCACGTCAATCTAAAGATGCCGATCCGGCTAGTCAGCGGGGTAAAGCATTGGTCCCGCCGGGATTGGCAGGAGGCTCAGAATGGCTAGCGCGCAGCGTCGCACGGAAGCATATCACTCCCTTCTTTCCCGCCTGGCAGACGCCCGAACCCAAACTGACCAGCTCTTTGCGTTTGTGAAGCCCGGTTGCTTGTACGAGCGACCGATTCCTGAGCGCCATCGGATTGTCTTCTACTTGGGACACCTGGAAGCATTTGATTGGAACCTTCTTCGTGACCGGCTTCCGGGCCTCGCTCCTTTCAACAAGCATTTCGACAACCTGTTCGCCTTTGGAATTGACCCGGTCGATGACGGATTGCCCGCGGACCAGCCTGAAGATTGGCCCTCCATTGCGGAAGTGGCTCGTTACAACCACCGGTTACGAGAAGCCCTTGATGGCGCTCTCCGGAGCGACGGCCTCTTTAAAAGCGTGGCAAACGGCCATAATCGAGACACCTCAATAGACGTGTTGCTGAACGTTACCATCGAACATCGCCTGATGCACGCCGAAACCCTCGCCTACATGTGGCATCAACTGCCATACGAGCAGAAGATCGCGCAAAGCCAGCTCCAGGCGAGCGGAGGCATCGGCGAAACGCGCAGCGCGATCGAGATTCCCGCGGGAGCGGCAACTCTTGGAGCTTCTCATTCGGGCAGCGCCTTCGGTTGGGATAATGAATACAATCAGCATGTGGTTGAAGTCCCGTCGTTTGAGATTGACGCGGACAAGGTTACCAACGGCGAGTTTCTTCAATTCATGGCGGAGGGGGGATACGAGAACCCCGCGTTCTGGTCGAATGATGGCTGGAAGTGGAAAACGGAAAGCAACATCTTCCATCCCGTATTCTGGCGGTGGGCGGGCGACGCCTGGCGCTATCGGGGGATGTTTGAGGAGCTTCCCCTGCCACTCGATTGGCCGGTCTACGGCAGCTACGCGGAGGCTGGCGCTTATGCGCGGTGGGCGGGAAAGAAGCTTCCGACGGAAGAGCAATGGCATCGTGCCGCCCTCGGCACTCCGAACCCATCGGAACAATTCCATTCCTCGGAAAATCAGATCTCTGCTCCCAACCCGGATGGAAATTTCGACTTTCTGCGCTGGGATCCTGCGCCGGTGAGCGCCTATCCGCGGAACCAGAGCTCCTTCGGTGTTCGCGGCTGTATTGGGAACGGGTGGGAGTGGACCTCAAGCGTGTTTAAGCCCTTTTCAGGTTTCCAGCCGTTTCCATTTTATCCGGGCTATTCTGCGAATTTCTTCGATGGCAGGCACTACGTATTAAAAGGGGGCTCCGCCCGCACCGCCCGGTGCATGTTGCGTCCATCCTTTCGCAACTGGTTCCAGCCACATTACCAATATGTTTATGCAGCCTTTCGTTGCGTCAGCGATTGATCCGAGGAGCCCGTGCCTACACCCATCTCTGCGGTCCAGCCTGCGTCTGAGTTGGCGGTTGACGTCCGCGCCGGCCTCACCCAACCCGGGCAGAAGAAGGTACCTTCGAAATACTTTTACGACGACCTGGGCTCGGCGCTCTTTGAAGCGATCAGTCTTCTCCCAGAATATGGCCTCACCCGCGCCGACGAGCGTCTCCTGCGCAAGCACGCGGAGCGGATTGTCCGGGGGCGGGGCTCTCCCCTCGTCGTCGCGGAGCTCGGAAGCGGAACGGGCAAGAAGGCTCGATGGCTTCTGGAAGCCCTTTCGGCCCGGCAACCAACCCGCTACTATCCAATCGAGATTTCTCCCGCCGCCTTGGCTGCTTGCCGGCACGAGCTCGGAGAGCTTGCGGGGGTCGCGGTAACGGGCATTGAGGGCGAATATCTGGAGGGCCTCCGCGCGGTCGCGGGGGGGCGTCGCGGCGACGAGCGTTTGCTGGTGCTGTTTCTTGGGAGCAGCATCGGAAATATGGAACACTCGGATGCCATCGTTTTCCTGAAAGGGGTGCGGCGACACCTCAAGCCGGGTGACGCTCTTCTTTTGGGCACCGACCTCGAGAAGCCCGTTTCCCGGTTGATTGCCGCCTATGACGACGCCACCGGCGTGACCCGCGCATTTAATTTGAATCTTCTTG
>JASHTR010000220.1 GCA_030040455.1 Terriglobia bacterium
GGAACGTTTCGGGATGGCGCAGGTCGGAGCAACGCACCCCGCGACGCGCGGCTTTGTCTTCATAGGAAGGGCCGATACCCTTCGAGGTGGTCCCGATTTTTGCCGCGCCACGCGCTGCTTCCGCCACCTGTTCGTGCAGCCGGTGGTAGGGAAGAATCAAATGCGAGCGGTCGCTGATGCGCAGGCGATCTGCCACCTGCACGCCCGCGGCCTCAATGGTCTCAACTTCAGAGAGGAGCGCTTCTGGGTCCAGCACGACGCCGTTGCCGATGACGGCCACTTTGTCCGGCCGAAGAATACCGCTTGGAACCAGTTGAAGAATGAACTTCTTGCCATCCACCACCACCGTATGTCCGGCATTGGCGCCGCCCTGGTAGCGCGCAACAATATCAAACCGGTCCGCCAGGGCGTCAACAACCTTGCCTTTTCCTTCGTCGCCCCACTGAACGCCCACCAAAACCGTGTTTTTTTCCATATCCAGCGCGACTTGCGCTCTCTTTATTCGAGGTGCCGATCGATCATTTTGGTGATCACGTCCTTGGACGTAGCGCCCACCACCTGCTCCTGCACCTGCCCATCCCTGAAGAGGAGCAGCGTGGGGATGCCGCGTATGTTATAGCGGCTGGCAATGGCCTGGTTTTCATCCACGTTTACTTTGCCCACGACTGCGCGGCCCGTATATTGACCGGCGACGTCTTCAACGGTTGGGGCAAGCATTCGGCACGGCGCGCACCACGGCGCCCAGAAATCTACCAGAACCGGCTTGCCGGATTTAAGAACCTGCTCATCGAAATTTTGATCGGTAAATTCCACAATATTATTTCCCGCCATAAACCTTCAACCTCCTCCGAGTCTCAATGCATTGGATGTTCAACCGGCGGTCTGGGTTCGGCCTTTTGAGGCTGAGAGCTGCTCGTAAATGCGCGCATAGGCCCGCGCCGAAGCACTCCATGAGAAATCGCATTTCATGCCGTTCTGCACGAGCCGCTTCCATGCCTCCGGCTGACGATACGTTTTGATCGCCCGACTCAATGCATCGAGGAGGGCGGGGCCGGAATAGTCGCTGAATTTGAAGCCCGTTCCGTCTGTGCCGTCAAACTCCTGAATGCTGTCATCCAAACCGCCGGTTGCCCTCACCACGGGCACCGTCCCGTATTTCAGGCTATAGATCTGGTTAAGGCCGCAAGGCTCGTAGCGCGAGGGCATCAGAAAAATATCAGACCCGGCTTCAATTTGATGCGCCATCTCGTTATCGTAGGCGACTCTCACCATAAATTTGTCCGGTGACGATGCGGCGAGATCGCGGAAAAGCTGCTCGAACTCCGGCTCTCCCGTGCCCAACGCCACAACGTGAAGATCCATGCGCGCAAGCTCCCCGGCAATGTCCGCGATCAGGTCGAAACCCTTTTGCGCCGCAAAGCGAGAGACAATGCCAACCACCGGGCGGTCAAGCGCCGGGTGGCGCACGCCCATCCGCTCGAGCAGCGCCCTTTTCGAGACGAGCTTTCCGTCCAGGTTTTTCGGCGTGTAGCGGGCAGCAATCAGCTTGTCGGTGGCGGGGTTCCAGGCATCGTAATCCACGCCGTTCATAATGCCCTGCAAGCGGCTCGCGCGCGACTGCAGCACCCCCTCCAGTCCATAACCGAACTCGGGGGTCTGAATTTCAGAGGCATACTTGCTGCTGACCGTGGTGATGAAATCGGCAAATACGATTCCACCTTTCAGGTAATTTACCTTCCCAAAAAACTCGAGCCCGTCGATATTGAAAACACTTCCATCGAGCGAGATTTGCGGCAGGATTTGAGAATCGAAGAGGCCCTGATAACCCAGGTTGTGGATCGTCAGGACGGATGAGGAATGCTTGAAAAAGGGGTCGTTCGCGTAAAGCTTTTTCAAGTAGACGGGCGCGAGAGCGGTTTGCCAGTCGTGGCAATGGATAATTTCCGGCGGCTTGCTCACGCGTTTCAACCCTTCGAGCGCAGCCAAAGCGAAGGCCGCAAAACGCAGGGCGTTGTCGGGGTGATCTTTGCCGTCCTTCGACTGATAAAGCCCGTCGCGGTCGAAGAATTCCGGGCAATCCACAAGATAATGAGGAACGCCCTTAACGGCACCGCCCGACTGGATCGAAGCAAACCGAAAGCCGGAGCTTAATGGAATCGTGACGCTTGCCGCATTCGGAAGCACTGCTCCGGGCTTGGTGCTCCGGTAGCGCGGAACGATCACTTCCACTTCGTGCCCCAGAGTGGAAAGCGCTTCCGGCAACGCGCCGACGACGTCCGCCAAACCACCCGTTTTCGAGTACGGGACACATTCAGACGCGATAAAAGTGATCCGCATCGGCTTCTTCCGAGCAACTTACGTAACTTAGAGGAACGCGCCGGGGATGTCAAGCTGGAAAGATTCCTGGCTTGACACACCGCTCGTGCCTGGCCTATGCTCCTAATTGTCTTAGGAATATATAGGGGTGGAAGGCTGGAATCCGCCGTGCAAATTGCATGAGCAAGGATTTGCATAGAATTGGAAAGGCAGGGAAGAGTGATAGGTGACAGAGGCAAGCAAGCCCTTAGCTATCAGCTTTCGGTGTTTTAACAAACGGAGAGACGTGTGGTACAGAATGTTTGCTGGTGGTAGGTGGTGGTAGCCACGGCGAGCTGTTTTTTCGCCGTGGGCCTTTTTTATTTTGGATTTGCGATTTTGGATTTTGGACGGTGCACCGTTGGCTGATTGCTCCTGCTTCGGTAGCAAAGCGTAGCGCAGCGCTCGGAGTTTAACGCTGCGGCCTTTCAAAAACCGTGATGCGTGTTTTGT
>JASHTR010000221.1 GCA_030040455.1 Terriglobia bacterium
GGAACGCGGGAGTATTGGCCACGGCGGGTGGACTGCTGTTTTATGGTGATCCCGGTGGAGATGTCGTGGCTGTAGATGCTCGTAATGGGAAAATGCTGTGGCATTTCCCAACGAACGGAGAAAACAAAGCCTCGCCAATAACTTATACAATTGGGGGGAAACAATTTGTCGTGCTTGCGGTCGGCCCGAATATTTTGAGTTTTAGCTTGCCCTGAAGTGAGGAGAGCGAAATGAACAAAGAGATGTCCAGACGTGAATTCCTTCGATCGTCATCCGCGACCGCGCTCGCCGCCAGTATTCCAATTGGGGCAGGGAGCACGGCGACCGTGGCGGCTTCGGAGCCCGTGCGCGGGCCATTTCGAGGCACGCTCTGCCTTTTTTCGAAGCCGGTTCCGCAGTTGAATTGGCAGGAGTTGGCGCAAAGCGCCAAGGGTGCAGGTTTCGGCGGAATCGATTTGACGGTCCGCAGGGGCGGGCACGTTCTTCCCACGCGAGCAGCGACAGACCTTCCCAAAGCGGTCGCAGCCATCCGCGATGCCGGACTCGAAGTGCCGATGATCACCACCGAACTGCTTTCCGCGGGCGATCCTACTGCTGGACCCATACTGAGCACGGCGAGCAAACTCTCCATTCCCTATCTGAAGCCCGGTTACTACAGTTATCTGAAGCCGGGTTACTACGGAACTCAGTTCATCGACGTCTTGAAAGATCTCGGGGAAGCCGGCCAGAAGTTCACGGGGCTGGTGGCATTGGCCGAGAAGCACGGAATCCAGGTGGGATACCACAACCACCCCAACTATATTGGCGCGCCGATCTGGGACATGTTCCGGGTCATTGAGCCGCTCGATCCGCACGGGTGCGGCTTCTATTTCGATCTCTGCCAGGCCACGATGGAAGGCGGCGTGAGTGGATGGAAGATCGCGGCTGACCTGGTGATGCCGCGTCTGAAGATGGTTGCGGCGAAGGATTTTATCTGGAAGGAAGTTGCCCCGCAGCAGTGGCGGGCTGAAACCTGTCCGATGGGGCAAGGCATGTCTCAATGGAAAGAGTTTCTGAAGACTCTCGCTCAGTCGAATTTCCATGGACCGATCTCATTGCAACAGGAATATGCGATTCCTGGTGTGGCTGGCCGGCAGGGTATTGCACTCTCGCGCGCAACGATTCCCGAGGTTATGGCAGCCGCCAAGGGGGATCTGGACTACCTCAAATCATCGCTGCGCGAGGCCTATGAAGGAGTCGAATAGTTACCCGAAGGAGGCAGTGCGGTGCAGCGCTTTAGAATGACACGGCGTAATTTTCTGAAGACAGCATCCGCTGGAGCCATTTCCCTCTCGCCTCTAAAAGCCGGCGCCATGATCGCTATACCGAAGCGCAAGCCGACCGATATTCGCGTGAAGGAACTTCGTATCAGCTATGAAGATTTTCCTTATCGGGCTCCTTATGAGTTCGGGGGACGGAGCGTTGACCGCGTCACGCTCTTAGACGTTCATTGTACCGTTGAAACTGCGAGTGGGCGCACGGCCAAGGGCTTTGGCTCGATGACCATGGGCAATCTCTGGTCATTTCCATCAAAAAGCCTTTCCTACGACACAACGCTTGAAGTGATGAAGCGGCTCGCCGAGCGCATCGGGAAAATCACCGCAGGTTATAAAGAATCGGGTCATCCCATCGACATCAATTCCGTACTCGAACCGGAATACCTGAAGGCGGCGGCTGAGGTCACCGAGGAAATGCATCTTCCTCAGCCGATCCCAAAACTCTGCACCCTGGTGACGGCAAGCCCTTTTGACGCCGCCATCCACGATGCATTCGGGAAAGCCCTCAACCTCAATTGTTATCTCACTTACGGTCCGGAGTTCATGAGCTATGACTTGGCCCACTATCTGTCGCCGGAATTCAAGGGCGAATACCCCAGTCATTATCTTCTGCGCGCGCCCAAGCCGTGGCTATGGTGCAATAACTCCGTCGGCGCTTCCGATCCGATCGTGCCGTCCGAGATTAAGAAGTGGCTGCACGACGGCCTTCCCAATACGCTTGCCCAGTGGATAGTTGCTGACAGGCTGACGCATCTTAAGATAAAACTTGATGGCAACAACCTCGAAGCCGATGTCGCGCGCGTGCTGCTTATTGACCGTGTGGCAACAGAAACTGAAACCCGCCTCGGCGTTCGTCAATGGTATTATTCACTCGATTTCAACGAGCAGTGCCCGAACGTCGATTATCTGCTCGATTTCCTCCGCCGGATTAAGGAAGCATCACCCGACGGCTACGATCGGATCACTTTTCTCGAGCAGCCGGAGTCACGCGATCTTATTGCCACGCCGTCGCAATTGCTATTTAAGGCTTCCCAGCTCAAGCCCGTGGTCATGGACGAAGCGCTCACGGGCTTCGACGCGCTCCTGCGCGGCCGTGAAATCGGCTATACGGGCGTCGCCCTCAAGGCCTGTAAAGGCCAGAGCGAGTCGATGCTGCTCAACGCCGCTGCACAAAAATTCAAGATGTATATGACGGCGCAGGACTTGACCTGCCCTGGCGCCTCGCTCATTCAATCTGCCGGCATTGCCGCCCACGTTCTCCAGATCGATACGCTCGAATCGAATGCGCGTGAATACGTGCCCGCAGCCAATGAGCCGTGGGTCCATAAA